>NZ_JASAUS010000065.1:0-45936 GCF_029953005.1 Bradyrhizobium sp. Mp27
AACGTCCTGCCTGACCGGCTACTGCTGTTCAGCGGCGCTGACGGCGATCATCAGGTGGGGGAGTTTCAAGTGACCATACCCGGGGGATTTTGACCGACCCACGGGGCCAAAAACAGACGATCCCACCCGGCTTGCGCCGGATGGGACCCTCCGTCCTTGGACGTTTCTTGATCCGATCGTGATGCGATCACGCATCACGATCTAATTTTGTTTGAGCATGATCTTCTCGGAAAACCGGTTCCCACTTTTCCGGATCATGCTCTAAGGCAGCCGTCAGGCCGAGACCCGCGACGGCTCTTCCACGATCGAGAAGCGGACGCCGGCCTTGTGGCGGTTCTCTTCCGAGACCGAGCGCCAGGCATCCTCGGCTTCCTTGCGGGTCTTGAACGGACCCTGCACCTGGGCGGAGCCTTCCACGAGCTTGTGGAAGTTCATCGAACCGAACTCGCCGCCGATCACCCAGAAATTGCTGCCTTTGGTCATTGTCAGTCTCCTCTTGGATAGCGTGGTGCGTTAGCCGAACTGGTTCATCGTGTTGTGGGCGCCGCCCGCCTTCAGGGCAGCCTCGCCGGCGAAGTATTCCTTGTGGTCGTCGCCGATGTCGGAGCCGGCCATGTTCTGATGCCTGGCGCAGGCGATACCCTGGCGGATCTCGGCGCGCTGCACGTTCTTCACGTAGCCGAGCATGCCCTGGTCGCCGAAATATTCCTTCGCCAGATTGTCGGTCGAGAGCGCCGCCGTGTGGTAGGTCGGCAACGTGATCAGGTGGTGGAAGATGCCGGCACGCTTGGCTGAGTCGGCCTGGAAGGTGCGGATGCGCTCGTCGGCTTCCTTCGCCAGCGGCGTGTCGTCGTATTCCGGCTTCATCAGCTCGGCACGATTGTACTTGCTGACGTCCTGGCCGGCTTCCTTCATTGCGTCGTAGACCTGCCAACGGAAGTTGATGGTCCAGTTGAACGACGGCGAGTTGTTGTAGGCCAGCTTCGCGTTCGGAACCACCTTGCGGATCCGGTCGACCATCTTGGCGATCTGCTCGATATGCGGCTTCTCGGTCTCGATCCAGAGCAGGTCCGCGCCGTTCTGCAGCGAGGTGATGCTGTCGAGCACGCAGCGGTCTTCGCCGGTGCCCGGGCGGAACTGATAGAGATTGGACGGCAGCCGCTTCGGACGCATCATCTTGCCGTCGCGGTTGATGATGACGTCACCGTTGCGGGCGTTCGCGGCCGTGACTTCCTCGCAATCCAGGAAGCTGTTGTACTGGTCGCCGAGGTCGCCGGGCTTGTGGCTGACGGCGATCTGCTGCGTGAGGCCGGCGCCGAGCGAGTCGGTGCGGGTCACGATGACGCCGTCTTCGACGCCGAGCTCGAGGAAGGCGTGGCGGCAGGCGCGGATCTTCGCGATGAACACCTCGTGCGGCACGGTGACCTTGCCGTCCTGGTGACCGCACTGCTTCTCGTCCGAGACCTGGTTCTCGATCTGCAGCGCGCAGGCGCCCGCCTCGATCATCTTCTTGGCGAGCAGATAGGTCGCCTCGGCGTTGCCGAAGCCCGCGTCGATGTCGGCGATGACGGGCACGACATGGGTCTGGAAGTTGTCGATCTTCTCGATCAGCTCCTTCTCCCTGGTCTTGTCGCCTTCCTTGCGCGCCTTGTCGAGGCTGCGGAAGATGTCGTTCAGCTCGCGCGAGTCGGCCTGACGCAGGAAGGTGTAGAGCTCTTCGATCAGGGCGGGCACCGAGGTCTTCTCGTGCATCGACTGGTCGGGCAGCGGTCCGAACTCGGAGCGCAGCGCCGCGATCATCCAGCCGGACAGATACAGATAGGTGCGATCGGTCTTGCCGCCGAAGTGCTTCTTGACCGAGATCAGCTTCTGCTGCGCGATGAAGCCGTGCCAGCAGCCCAGTGACTGCGTGTACTTGGTCGGATCGTTGTCATAGGCCGCCATGTCGGCCCGCATCAAAGCCGCGGTGTAGCGGGCGATGTCCAGGCCGGTCTTGAAGCGGTTCTGCAGGCGCATGCGCGCGACGGCCTCGGCGGACACCCCGTTCCAGGTCGGCTGGGTCTTGAGGAGCGCCTGGGCCGCCTCGACCTCGCTCTGATACGAGGCCGGGCTCTGCAGGGCGTTGATGCCACGGGGCTGGTAATTCATCTGCTCGATCCTTTCGCTGATGACAACTCAACTTGTTATCGACATTTTTGACAGTGCATTGCGAAATGCGTGTCATGAGCTAAACGCCAGAAAGCGAAGTTCGTACAGAGGCCTTGTATTCGAATGGTGATGTCATGTAACATCAGAACATGTAATAGATGTTATTATGTAAATCTTGTAAAGATTATAGGTCAATAAGACTGTCCTTGATGTGCTTGTCATACCCTTGGGAGATCTGAAAGTGCCCGCCGTCTCGGGGAAAAAGCTGTTCGTCGGCCCGCGCTTCCGGCGGATCCGGCAGCAATTGGGGCTGTCGCAGACCCAGATCGCCGAGGGGCTCGGGATCTCGCCGAGCTACGTCAACCTGATCGAGCGCAACCAGCGCCCGGTAACGGCGCAGATCCTGCTGCGGCTGGCCGAGACCTATGACCTCGACCTGCGCGACCTCGCGACCGCCGACGAGGACCGCTTCTTCGCCGAGCTGAACGAGATCTTCTCCGACCCGCTGTTCCGCCAGATCGACGTTCCCAAGCAGGAACTGCGCGACCTTGCCGAACTCTGCCCCGGCGTCACCCATGCGCTGCAACGGCTCTATGCCGCCTATGCCGAGGCCCGCCAGGGCGAGACCTTGGCCGCGGCGCAGATGGCCGACCGCGACGTCGGCACGCGCTATGAGGCCAATCCCGTCGAGCGCGTGCGCGAGCTGATCGAGGCCAACCGCAATTATTTTCCGGAGCTGGAGCAGGCCGCGGAGACGCTTCGCGACGAACTGAACGTGCCGGCCGAAGGGCTCTATGCCGCGCTCGCCGCACGCCTGCGCGAAAAGCATTCGATCCAGACCCGCATCATGCCGGTCGACGTGATGCGCGAGACGCTCAGGCGTTTCGACCGCCATCGCCGCCAGCTCTTGATCTCCGAGCTGGTCGATCCGCCCGGCCGCGCGTTCCAGCTCGCCTTCCAGCTCGGCCTGGGCGAATGCGCGCAAGCCCTGGAGACCATCATCGGCCGCGCCGGCCCGCTCGACGACGCGCCGCGCCGCCTGTTCCGCATCACGCTCGCCAATTATTTTGCGGCGGCCGTGATGATGCCCTACCCGGCCTTCCTCGCCGCGGCGGAGGCCTTGAACTACGACATCCACGTGCTGGCGCAGCGCTTCAATTCCGGCTTCGAGCAGGTCTGCCATCGCCTCACCACGCTGCAACGGCCGAACGCGCGCGGCATTCCGTTCTTCCTGCTGCGCGTCGACAATGCCGGCAACGTGTCGAAACGCTTTTCCTCCGGCACGTTCCCGTTCTCGAAATTCGGCGGCACTTGTCCGTTGTGGAACGTGCACTCGACCTTCGACACGCCGGATCGCCTGTTGAAGCAGGTGATCGAGTTGTCCGACGGCACGCGCTATTTCTCGATCGCGCAGATGGTGCGCCGCCCCGTCGCGCCGCATCCGCTGCCGCAGCCGCGCTTCGCCATCGGCCTCGGCTGCGAGATGCGTCACGCCGCTCGCCTCGTCTACGCCTCCGGCCTGGATTTGGAGAAAACGGAGGGCACGCCGATCGGCGTCAACTGCCGCCTCTGCGAACGCGAAAACTGCGCCCAGCGCGCCGAGCCGCCGATCACGCGCACGCTGATTTTGGATGAGACGACGAGAAGGGTGAGCTCGTTCGCGTTCTCGAATGCGAGGGAATTATGAGCCCACGCTCTCTCATCCGTCATGGCCGGGCTTGACCCGGCCATCCACGCGTTTCCGCATGCAAAGAAGAACGTGGATGCCCGGGACAAGCCCGGGCATGACGACCGAATATGCGCCGCCGCTTCCCACTATCGACAGCGAGGCGCCTCACGCCAGCGTATGCACGATCACCGGCCCGGCTGCGGCGCTCGCATGCCCTGCGAGCAGCGGCCCCAGATCCTTCTCGATCCAGGCGATCGCGCGCCGGTTCGCCTCCTCCGCCTGCTCGAACTTGTCGAAGATGGAGATCGCAGTGACCGTGTCGTCGCCGGCATAGACGACATAGTAGGCACGGAAACCGTCGACGTCGCTGATGATCGGAACGGCGCCGTCCTTGATGCGGCGCGCCAGCTCTTCGGCGCTCCCGCTTTTCGCCTTGGCCTGACGGATGGCGGCATACATGGCATCCTCCTCCGGCTATTGCTGTCGGGCATGTGCCCGGCTTCGATCCTACGCCGAAGCGCGCGACCAATCCACGCTTGGTTAACCCGGCACTAATCCATTCCCGCGATCTGCAACCAACGGTTAAGCACGCCTCAACATCGGTGCCTTAGTCTCGCCCCACTCACTTTTCGCAAACGGCGGTGGCCTATTCTGCCGGGTGAAGTGACATCAGGGGGTTCATCATGCGCGTTGCGCTGCTGCTGACCGCGACCGTTGTGGGCGCGCTCTTCGCCAATCCGTCCCATGCCGGATCGCTCGACGCGTCGGCCGGGGCAGCGCAGGCGCTGCCGCCGGGTTTCCAGAGCTACCGCGGCTACATGTTCGACCTGACGGAGAATTCCGAGCGCAAGGACGTCGACAAGCTCACCGACAATCTGAAGCAGCAGATCGATGTCGTCGAAGCTTCCGGCCTGTCGCCGCGCGTGCCGCGCTTCTTCCACACCGTTCCGATCGTCGCGAGCGAGCTCGCCTGCCTCGACGAAGGCGCCGCGACCGCGTGCTACGGCCGGGTCACGCCGGACATCCAGCGCACCGCACCCCGGGCGCTGACGGTCTGGGACCCCGACAAGCAGCGCTGGACCAATCCGAACGCCGTCGACCTCGCGGTCGATTCGGGCCTCGGCGTGATCATGCTGCGGCCGGACATGATGCGCTACGAGAAGGAAGCCGTGCTGCTGCACGCCTATCACGCGCGGCTGCTGCCGGACGGCTACGCCAACAAGGGCGTGATTGGCTATTTCGCCCTTGCCAAGTCCAAGGACCTGTTGCCCAAGGAATCCTATGCGATGAAGAATCCCATGGAATTCTTTGCCGTGACCGCCAGCATCTTCCTGGCCGGCAAGAGCGAATTCCACGACCCGAAGTCGCGCGAGGCGCTCAAGGAGAAGATGCCGGACTATTACAAATATCTGGTCGGCGTGTTCGGCTTCGACCCCGATCCGGCACCGGCGAGCGGACCGGTTGCCTCGCTGAAATAGGGCGCCTGCGCCAAGCCACCCCAGAAAGCCGCGCAAAAATGCGCGGCTTTTTTGGTTTGGTAACCGGAAGCTGCGGATGACGCGCCGCCGGGAATTGCCAAGGCGGGGCCCGATCTGCATAGTCCCGCCCGCATCGATACCGTTTTAAGAGGATAGAACAACATGGCGGACGCCGACCTGGATGTCGTGATCCGGCAACTGGCCAGACAGCTGCATACGGGCCTTTTGACCCGCGCCAAGGAGCGCCGGGATCGCTTCAACGGCCTTGCGGCCAAGGCCAAGGGCAAGGAGACCGGCGACCGCTTCAAGATGATGGCGAAGGCCACGATGGAGCAGGCCACCGCCGCCGCCAAGCGCCTCCAGATGTCCGCCGACAACGTCGCCGACAGCTACGCCCGCTCGATGCGCCTCGTCGCCAGCACGCCGATCCCGGCGAAGGTGGAGAAGAAGGCGAAGGAGAAGCCGGTGAAGAAGGCCAAGGCGAAGAAGGCAAAAGCCAAGAAAGCGAAGTAGCCGCCTCTTTCTTCCTTCTCCCCTTGCGGGAGAAGGTGGCATAGGCGGCCTTCGGCCGCCGTTCTTAAGAACGCCGAAGCGAAGCTTCGGCTATGGCGCTGGATGAGGGGTTGCTTCCGCGCGCAACACTGTTCGTGAGGATAGATACCCCTCACCCGTCTCGCCGCTATCGCGGCGAGCCACCCTCTCCCGCAAGGGGAGAGGGGAAGAGCCCGCAGCTCTAGATATCTCTACCGCCTTGGCGCGGGGGCCTGGTTCGGCTCGGCGCTCGCGAGCTCAGCGAGCTTGGCGCGGGCTGCGTCGCGGGTGCGGCCGTCCTTGCCGGCCGGCAGCGCGAGAGCCGCTTCGAAATCGGCGCGGGCGTCGTCGGCCTGGCCGCGGGCGAGGAATGCAAGGCCACGGTCGAGGCGGGCCTGCGCATCCGACGGGTCGAGACGGACCGCCGTGTTGTAGCTCAGGATGGCGCGATCGAGATCGCCGGTGGCGGCGAGCGCGAGACCGCGCTGGTAATAGGGCGCGGCGTGCCTGGGATCATGCGCGATCGCCTCGTCGTAATCCTCGATGGCAAGCTCTAGGTCGCCGTTCTGCCGGCGCGCCTGCGCCCGGTCGCGATACAGCGAGGCGCGGTTGGGATTGAGGTGGATGGCCTCGTCGAAATCCGCGATCGCCCGCCGCCAGTCGCCGTGGCGCAACGCGATCCGTCCGCGCCCTTCATAGGCGAACGCGATCAGCGATCCCCGCAGCGGCGAGAAGCCGATCACCGCCGAGCAGATGTCGGGCTCGTCCTCGTCCCCGCAATTGACGACCGTGTGCGTGGACAGGCCAATGAGCACGCCCAGGACGATCAGCAATGGTACCGCAGCTTTGGTCATCTTCGACCGTGGCAGGCAGAGGACCGGCCACGCATCCCCTTTCGAAGGAACTGTCTCGCCATGGTGTTAACACCGGCCGGGACCATCCTCTGTGCGCCAGGTCACAAAAGCTGGTCACAAAGCCGGGCGCAATTCCGGCCGGTTCCGCGTCAGCCCCAAGGGCCACGTGACGGGCCACCTGAAGGACCGCGCGAGGACGACTGGCCCCACGGGCTCCGCGGCGGGTAGTTTTCGTTGGCGCCGACCGACGGCGATGCCTGCACGCCGAGCTCGGCCGCGAGCTGCTGGAGCGCCGCGATGCGGTTCTGCGTCGAGGGATGGGTGGCGAACAGATTGTCCACGCCATGGCCCGACAGCGGATTGATGATGAACATGTGCGCGGTCGCGGGATTTCGTTCCGCATCGTAGTTCGGGACCTGATGCGCGGCGCCTTCGATCTTCAGCAGCGCCGACGCCAGCCACATCGGCTGGCCCGCAATGCGCGCGCCGAAATTGTCCGCGGCATATTCGCGGGTGCGGCTGATCGCCATCTGCACCAGCATGGCGCCGATCGGGGCGAGGATCATCATCAGGATCGAGCCGACGATGCCGGGTCCGTTGTTGTCGCGATGGCCGCCGAAGAACATGCCGAACTGCGCCAGCATGGAGATCGCGCCGGCGATGGTCGCGGTGATCGTCATCAGCAGCGTGTCGTGATGCTTGATATGTGCGAGCTCGTGCGCGATCACGCCGGCAAGCTCCTCGCGGCTGAGCTGGTTCATCAGGCCGACGGTGACGGCAACCGCAGCATTCTCGGGATTGCGGCCGGTCGCGAACGCATTGGGCTGCGCCTCGTCCATCACGAACACGCGCGGCATCGGCAAGCCCGCGCGGCCCGCAAGCTCGGCGACGAGCCCGACCAGCTCCGGCGCGCTGGCGCGGTCGACCTCATGGGCGCCGTACATGCGGAGCACCATGCGGTCGGAGTTCCAGTAGGTGAAGAGATTGGTCGCGGCGGCAATGACGAGCGCGATCATGGCGCCGGTGGCGCCGCCGATCAGATAGCCGACGCCCATGAACAGGGCGGTGAGGCCGGCGAGCAGCATTGCGGTACGCAGATAGTTCATGGCCGTCTCCCAGGGCGGCCGCAGGCGAGCCATCGGCCGGCGCTATTCAGGTAGGGATGACCCCGGCCCGGGTGCAAGGTTTCAAGGTGCGTCGCGGGGCCGCGGCTATGCCCGACATTGCATTTCCGTCATGCCCGGGCTTGTCCCGCCTTCGCGGCCGAAGCCGCTTCGGCGCGGCGAAGGCCCGGGCATCCACGTTCTTCCGCTACACAAGGCCCGAAAGGCGTGGATGGCCGGGACGAGCCCGGCTATGACGAAGGGATGGTTTGAGGCGCTCAATTCACTTAAGCTTCAGCAAGATTCCACACGCGCCCTTCTCCCCGCCGGAAACCTCATGCTCCAGACCCGACTTGCGATCGCGGCCGCCGCTCTGCTCACCTTCGCCCTCCCCGCCTCCGCCCAGTTCGCGCCACCACCCGCCAAGCCCATCGCGCCCAAAGCCACAACCCCGTCGCCGCGCGCGGCCTCGTGCCACAATGGCGCGAGCTTCGATCGCTTCCTGGCCGACGTGAAAAAGCAGGCCGTTACCGCCGGCGTATCGCAGCGGACGATATCGGAAGCCTCGCCCTATCTCGTCTACGACCAGGGCATCGTCAACCGCGACCGCGGCCAGCGCGTGTTCGGCCAGCTCTTCACCGAATTTGCCGGCCGCATGGCCGCGCCCTATCGCATGCAGAACGGCCAGCAGCACATCAAGAACCATGCGGCTGCGTTCGCGCGCGCCGAAAAGGAATACGGCGTGCCGCCAGCGGTGATCGCTGCGTTCTGGGGCCTCGAGAGCGATTTCGGCGTCAACATGGGCAATCTGCCGACGCTGAAATCGCTGGTGTCGCTGGCCTATGACTGCCGGCGCTCGGAGATGTTCGTGAACGAGACCATCGCCGCGCTGAAGATCATCGACCGTGGCGATCTCACACCCGACGAGATGGTCGGCTCCTGGGCCGGCGAGCTCGGGCAGACGCAATTCCTGCCCGTGCATTACGTCAACTACGCTGTCGACTATGACGGCGACGGGCGGCGCGATCTCTTGCGCAGCGAGGACGACGTGATCGGCTCGACCGCGAACTACATCGCCAACGGATTGAAGTGGCGGCGCGGCGAGCCGTGGCTCGAAGAGATCAAGGTGCCGCAAAACCTGCCATGGGATCAGACCGACCTCACGGTGCAGCAGCCGCGCTCGAAATGGGCGCAGTTGGGGGTCACCTATCCCGACGGCCGTCCGCTGCCGAACGACAATCTCGCGGCGTCCGTGCTGCTGCCTATGGGACGCAACGGTCCTGCGTTCATGGCGTATGCGAATTTCGCGGCCTACACCGAGTGGAATAACTCGCTGATCTATTCGACCACCGCGGGTTATCTCGCCACCCGCATCGCGGGCGCGGCTCCGATGCGTAAGCCGGCCCAACCGGTCGCGCAACTGCCGTTCAACGAGCTCAAGCAATTGCAGCAGCTCCTGGTCCAGGCCGGCTTCAATGTCGGCAAGGTCGACGGCGTGCTGGGCCAGCAGAGCCGCGCCGCCGTGAAGGCGATGCAGATCAAATACGGCCTGCCCGCCGATTCCTGGCCGACCGCCGAGCTGCTCGCGCGGATGCGCGGCGGCACGGCCCAGGCGCAGCCGGCGGGGATGATCCGCTAAATAATCTATCCGTCGTCATGCCCCGCGAAAGCGGGGCATCCAGTACGCCGCGGCATTTCGGTTCGATCACAGCCGTCTCGGCGTACTGGATCGCCCGGTCAAGCCGGGCGATGACAGCGAGGGTGTGGTTGCGACGACACCGTGGGTGCGGCACGTAGAATTTTCGCACCGCACAAGCCGCTCTCGCGATTGTAATTTTCTGTGATGCTCCCATGTGAGTGGCTCAGGTTTCTCCTGAGATTTCCCATTCACAAGCGAGCATCACATGTCCTTCCACGACGCCGTCGTCCCCGCGTACTTGCAAATGCTGAACAGCCTCACCGGCCTGCTCACCAAGGCCGAGGCGCATTGCGCGGCCAAAAAGATCGACCCGGGCGTCCTGCTCGGCTCGCGCCTCTTCCCGGACATGCTGCCGCTGTCGAAGCAGATCCAGCTCGCCAGCGATTTCGCCGCCAAGGGCTGCGCCAGGCTGACCCATAGCGAGGTGCCTTCGATGCCCGACACGGAAAAGACGTTTGAGGAGTTGAAGCAGCGGCTCGCCAAGACGATCGACTACGTGAAATCGTACAAGCCGGAGCAGTTCGAAGGCGCCGACACCAAGGACGTGACCTTCCCGGCGGGCCCGGACCGGACCATGACGCTCAAGGGCCAGCAGTTCTTCAGCGGAGTCTCGCTGCCGAACTTTTATTTCCACGCCACCACCGCTCACGGCATCATGCGTCACAACGGCGTCGAGATCGGCAAGCCCGATTTCCTCGGCGCGAACTGAGGGATCGCAGGCCGTGGCATCGCAAATCCGCTGTCATGGCCGGGATTGCACATGAATCATGCTACGCGGGCCAGGCCGCGTAGCTCGCTTGCACTTTCCGTATGGCCCCTCCCTTGCGCCTGATGTCGCGATGCACAAGTGTTTGTGATCTCTCACCGCCTGGAAGCATTCCCATGAGCCGCCCGACCAAATTGCTAGAGACCTACAAGCTCGGCCCGATCACGCTGGCCAACCGCCTCGTGATGGCGCCGCTGACGCGCAACCGCGCCGCGCCCGGCACGCTCGTGCCGAGCCCGCTTGCCGCCGATTATTACGGCCAGCGCGCCTCCGCAGGTCTCCTGGTCACCGAAGCGAGCCAGATCTCACAGCAGGGCCAGGGCTACCAGGATACGCCCGGCATCTACAGCAAGGACCAGGGCGCCGGCTGGCGCAAGGTCACCGACCGAGTGCACGAGCGCGGCGGCAAGATCTTCATCCAGCTCTGGCATGTCGGCCGCATCTCGCATGTCGATCTCCAGGCCAATGGCGCAGCCCCGGTGGCGCCGAGCGCGATCCGCGCCAAGGGCAAGACCTTCGTGAACGGCACCTTCGCCGACGTCTCCGAGCCCCGCGCGCTCGAGCTCTCCGAACTTCCCGGCATCATCGACGACTTCAAGCGCGCCACCAAGAATGCGCTCGAGGCCGGTTTCGACGGCGTCGAGATCCACGGCGCCAACGGCTATCTGCTCGACCAGTTCGTGAGGGACGGCGCCAACAAGCGCACCGATGCTTACGGCGGCTCCATCGAAAACCGCGCGCGGCTGATGCTGGAGGTTTCCAGGGCCGTTGCCGCCGAGGCCGGCGCCGACCGCACCGGCATCCGTATCTCGCCGGTGACGCCGGCCAACGATCTCTCCGACTCCAATCCGCAGGCCTTGTTCGATCACATCGTCGACGGCCTCAGCGCGCTCAAGCTCGTCTATCTGCACGTGGTCGAAGGCGCTACCGGCGGCCCACGCGACATCGCCCCGTTCGACTATGCGGGCCTGCGCAAGCGCTTCACCGGCGCCTACATCGCCAACAACGGCTACGACTTCGATCTCGCGAGCAAGGTGCTGGACGCGAATGCAGCCGATCTCATTGCGTTCGGCAAGCCGTTCATCTCCAACCCCGACCTCGTCGAGCGGCTGAAGACGGGCGCGGCGCTGAACGATTGGGACAAGAACACGTTCTACGGCGGCGGCGCCAAGGGCTACACGGATTATCCGACGCTCGCGGCCGAGCCGGCGGAGTAGTCTCCACCCATGACGCTGTCATGCCCCGCGAAGGCGGGGCATCCAGTAACCACCGGCAGCGAGATCTAATCGCGGGGCCGCGGCGTACTGGATCGTCCGCCTTCGCGGACGATGACACCGAGAATGTGGAACGTATGTGCCACAAAGAAAAAGGCCGGGATCGCTCCCGGCCTTTCGTGTTTGATGACGCTACGCGCCGCTTACTTCGCTTCCGCGCGCTTGGGCGGGGACGCCGGCCACGACTTGATCAGCGTGTCGTAGTCGACCGTCTCACCCTTCGGCTTCTCGTTGGCGAGCTTGCGCTGCGGCGCGATGGTGCCGTCCTTCTGGGCCTTGGCGTACCAGTACTCGGCCGTCTCCTTCTTGTGCAGCTTCGGACCGCAGGCGCCCTGCACGCCGGACTTCTCGAGGCGCTCCATGACGGAGTCCTGAGCGGCCGCGAGTGCATCCATCGCGGCTTGCGGCGTCTTCGCACCGGACGACGCATCGCCGATGTTCTGCCACCACAGCTGCGCGAGCTTCGGATAGTCAGGCACGTTGTTGCCGGTCGGGGTCCACTGCACGCGCGCGGGCGAGCGGTAGAACTCGATCAGGCCGCCGAGCTTCGGCGCACGCTCGGTGAACGACTTGTCCCAGATGTCGGATTCACGAATGAAGGTGAGACCGACATGGCTCTTCTTCAGCGACACCGTCTTGGAGACGATGAACTGGAGATAGAGCCAGGCCGCCTTGCGGCGGTCAGCCGGGGTCGACTTCAACAGCGTGAGCGAGCCGGCGTCCTGGTAGCCGAGCTTCATGCCTTCCTTCCAGTACGAACCGTGCGGCGACGGAGCCATACGCCATTTCGGCGTACCGTCCGCGTTCATCACGGCGATGCCCGGCTTCACCATGTCGGCGGTGAAGGCGGTGTACCAGAACATCTGCTGGGCGATGTTGCCCTGAGCCGGCACGGGACCGGACTCGGAGAAGGTCATGCCCTGGGCCTGCGGCGGAGCATACTTCTTCATCCACTCGAGATACTTGGTGATCGAGTAGACCGCGGCCGGACCGTTGGTGTCGCCACCACGCTCGACCGAGGAACCGACCGGACGGCAGCCTTCCATGCGGATGCCCCATTCGTCGACCGGCAGACCGTTCGGAATGCCCTTGTCACCGTTGCCGGCCATCGACAGCCAGGCGTCGGTGAAACGCCATCCGAGCGAGGGGTCCTTCTTGCCATAGTCCATATGGCCGTAGACCTTGACGCCGTTGATCTCCTTGATGTCGTTGGTGAAGAACTCGGCGATGTCTTCATAGGCCGACCAGTTCACGGGCACGCCGAGCTCGTAGCCATACTTGGCCTTGAACTTGGCTTTGTAGTCCGGGTTGGTGAACCAGTCGTAGCGGAACCAGTAGAGGTTCGCGAACTGCTGGTCGGGCAGCTGATAGAGCTTGCCGTCCGGCGCGGTGCCGAACGACTTGCCGATGAAGTCGTTGACGTCGAGCTGGGGATCGGTGACGTCCTTGCCCTCGCCGGTCATATAATCCGACAGCGCGATGGTCTGGCCGTAGCGGAAGTGCGTGCCGATCAAGTCGGAGTCATTGATCCAGCCGTCGTAGACGTTCTTGCCGGACTGCATCTGGGTCTGCAGCTTCTCGACGACGTCACCTTCCTGGATGATGTCGTGCTTGAGCTTGATGCCGGTGAGCTCGGAGAACGCCTTTGCCAGCGTCTGCGACTCGTATTCGTGGGTCGCGATGGTCTCGGAGACGACGTTGATCTCCATGCCCTTGAAGGGCTCGGCGGCCTTGGCGAACCACTCCAGCTCCTTCTTCTGCTCGTCCTTCGACAGCGTCGAGGGCTGGAATTCCGCAATCCACTTCTGGATCGCGGCGTCGTCGGCGGCGCGGACCGGCGCCGAGACGGCGAACGACACCGCAACGATGGCGGCGGCGCTGGACATGGTCAGAAAGCTATTCTTGGTCAATGGACCTTTCCTTCTCCTAAACTGTCGCATGTTGTTCCTCCGTTGCAGCGACAAAATTTTATACAGGCCCGGGTTGCCCCCGGATCTGGCCGTCCCTTCGCGAGCTTCAGACCGTGCGAAAAATGAGCACGGCCGTGGCCAGCGAAATTCCACTTGCGAGCCACAGGCTCGAAATCTCAAAACCTTCCTCGCCGATCGGCAGGGTGGCGAGTGTATTGGTGCCGGCGAAGGCGATCCACAGAAGGTGGATGACGGCCGCCGTGATCAGGGCGATGAACAGCCGGTCGCCCCGCGTCGTCGGAATGCTGAGCACGCCGACGCGCTCGGCTTCGGGATAGACCGCGGCGAGGTACGTCATGACCGCGAGGGTGCAGGCGAGCGCCACGAAGAAGATCGCGGTCGGCAGCGTCCAGGCCATCCATGCAATAGATTCCATCGATGCCTCCCTAGACCCGACCGAGCGCGAAACCGCTCGCGATGTAATTGCGGACGAACCAGATCACGAGTGCGCCCGGGATGATGGTCAGCACGCCGGCTGCGGCCAGCAGGCCCCAGTCCATACCCGCAGCCGACACCGTACGCGTCATGATCGCCGCGATCGGTTTTGCCTGCACCGAGGTCAGCGTCCGCGCGAGCAGGAGCTCGACCCAGGAGAACATGAAGCAGAAGAAGGCGGCGACGCCGATACCGCTCGCGATCAGCGGCACCAGGATCTTGATGAAGAAACGCGGGAAGGAATACCCGTCGAGGAAGGCGGTCTCGTCGATCTCGCGCGGTACGCCGGAGACGAATCCTTCGAGGATCCACACCGCGAGCGGAACGTTGAAGATGCAGTGCGCGAGCGCGACCGCCCAGGGCGTATCGAACAGGCCGATCGCCGAATAGAGATTGAAGAACGGTAGCGCATAGACCGCCGCCGGCGCCATGCGGTTCGACAAGAGCCAGAAGAACAGATGCTTGTCGCCGAGGAAGCGGTAGCGCGAGAACGCATAGGCCGCGGGCAGCGCCACCGAGATCGAAATGATGGTGTTGATGACGACGTACTCGAGCGAGTTGATGTAGCCGGAATACCAGCTCTCGTCGGTGAAGATGCGCCTGTAGTGCTGCAGCGTCGGGGTATGCGGCCACAGCGTCATCGTCGAGACGATTTCCGCGTTGGTCTTGAAGCTCATGTTGACGAGCCAGTAGATCGGCAACAGCAGGAAGATCAAAAACAGCCCCATGATGAGGCGGCGGCCGGGAATCGAATGCATCAGGCCACTCCTTCCTTTGGCTTGAGCGCGGGCGCAGGCTGGAGCGCGCCTGCGGGCTTGGGCTCCGCCGCGGGCTCCTCCACGTGCGCCTTACGCTCGGCGCCGGCATTGGTCATGACGGTGTAGAAGATCCAGCAGACGATCAGGATGATCAGATTGTAGACCAGCGACAACGCGGCGGCCTTGCCGAGGTCGAACTGGCCGAGCGCGATCTTGACCAGCTCGATCGAGACGAAGGTGGTCGAGTTGCCGGGACCGCCGCCGGTGACGACGAACGGCTCGGTGTAGATCATGAAACTGTCCATGAAGCGCAGCAGCACCGCGATCAGCAGCACGCGGTTCATCTTGGGCAACTGGATCGCCTTGAACACGGCCCAGCGCGAGGCGCCGTCGATCTGCGCAGCCTGATAATAGGCTTCCGGGATCGACTTCAGGCCGGCATAGCAGAGCAGCGCAACGAGGCTGGTCCAGTGCCAGACGTCCATCACGATGACGGTGATCCAGGCGTCGACTGCGTTGGACACGTAGTTATAGTCGAGGCCCATCGCATTGAGCGTATAGCCCATCAGACCGATGTCGGGCCGGCCGAAGATCTGCCAGATCGTGCCGACCACGTTCCACGGAATCAGCAGCGGCAGCGCGAGGATGACAAGGCAGGCCGCGACCGTCCAGCCCTGGCGCGGCATCGACAGTGCGACGACGATGCCGAGCGGCACCTCGATCGCGAGGATCACGGCCGAGAAGAACAGGTTGCGCCCGAGCGAGGCCAGGAAGCGGCCGCCGAGATCGGTCGAGGGATCGAGCAGTTCCTTGAACCAGCCGACGCCGTTCCAGAAGAACTGGTTGTTGCCGAAGGTGTCCTGCATCGAATAGTTCACGACCGTCATCAGCGGCAGCACCGCCGAGAAGGCCACGACCAGGAACACTGGCAGCACCAGGAACCAGGCTTTTTGGTTGACGGTCTTGTCCATCAGGCGGCTCCCTCCACCAGAAGGCTGTCGGCATAGACGTGGACATGCGCCGGATCGAATTTCAGCCCGGCGGTACCGTCCGCGCTGGTGAAGCCCGCCGGCGCGCGCGCCGCGATCTTGGCCTCGCCGATGCGGACGCGCGCGAAGCGGATGCGGCCGAGGTCGTCGATGCGGTCGATCTTCGCACTGAGCAATCCGGGTGCAGGCGCGACGGCATCGACGAACTCCGGACGCACGCCGATCTCGATCTTGGCGCCGGCAGGCAGGCTGTCATAGCTGCGGTTGAGCGCGATGACATTCCCGCCGATGCGCGCCTCGCGACCCTTCACCTCGGCCGGCAGGATATTCATGCCGGGCGAGCCGATGAAATAGCCCACGAAGGTGTGCGCCGGCTTGTCGAATAGCTCGGCGGGCGTGCCGCTCTGCACCACGCGGCCGTCATGCATGACGACAACGGTGTCGGCGAAGGTCAGCGCCTCGGTCTGGTCGTGGGTGACGTAGATCATCGTGAGGTCCAGCTCGCGATGCAGCGCCTTCAGCTTGGAGCGAAGCTGCCATTTCAGCTCGGGATCGATCACGGTCAGCGGCTCGTCGAACAGCACGGCGGCGACGTCGGAGCGGACCAGGCCGCGGCCGAGCGAGATCTTTTGCTTGGCATCCGCCGTGAGGCGCGTCGCCTTGCGATTGAGATAGGGCTCAAGGTCGAGCAGGCGGCCGATCTCGGCGACGCGCTTGTCGATCTCGGCCTTCGGCACGCCGCGGTTCTTCAGCGGAAACGCCAGGTTCTGCCCCACCGTCATGGTGTCGTAGATCACCGGAAACTGGAACACCTGCGCGATGTTGCGCTTCTGGGTTGACAGCGGTGTGATGTCCTGGCCGTCGAACAGGATTTTCCCCCGCGACGGCGTGATGATGCCGGAGATGACGTTGAGCAGCGTGGTCTTGCCGCAGCCGGACGGCCCGAGCAGCGCGTAAGCACCGCCCTGCCGCCAGGTCATGGTCACCGGCTTCAGCGCAAAGCTTTCCTGCGGCGCATCATTGCCGCCGTAGGAGTGGGCGAGATCGACGAGGTCAATGCGAGCCATAGCGCATCTCCCCCTTACGAACTCGGCGCGGCGACCAGACGGTCGGCCGCGTCGAAGACGAAGACATCATTGGGATTGAGCACGGCATCGATGGTCTGGCCGGGCTCGAACTCGTGCACGCCGTGCAGCACCGCCACCCAGTTCGATCCGTCGCGGGTCAGGTGCACGAAACTCTCCGAACCGGTGATCTCGGTCACCGTCACCGTGGCGTGGAAGGCGTGGCGCTCGGCCTCGCCATTGGCGAGGGCGAGCTGATGGGCGCGGAAGCCGACGCGATAGGCGCCGTCGGCGAGCGATGAATAGAGACCGGAGGCCGGCGCGGCGATGCCGCCCGCATATTGCACTGAGCCGTTCTTCTTCTCGATGCCGACGAGGTTGAGCGGCGGATCGGAGAACACCTGGGCGACACGCAGCGTCTGCGGACGGCGGTAGACGTTCGGCGTCTCGCCGATCTGGAGCGCCTGCCCCTCCCACATGCAGACCGTGTTGCCGCCAAGCAGCAGCGCCTCGGTCGGCTCGGTCGTAGCATAGACGAAGATCGCGCCGGACGCCTCGAAGATGCGCGGCAGCTCGGTCCGCAGCTCCTCGCGCAGCTTGTAGTCGAGATTGGCGAGCGGTTCGTCGAGCAGCACGAGATCTGCGCCCTTCACCAGCGCGCGCGCCATCGCGGTGCGCTGCTGCTGGCCGCCGGAGAGCTGGAGCGGCGTGCGTTTCAGGAACGGCTCGAGCCGGAGCAGCCGCGCGGCTTCCGCCACGCGCTTCTCGATCTCCTCGCGCGGCTTGCCCTGCACGCGCAAGGGCGAGGCGATGTTCTCGTAGACCGAGAGCGAGGGGTAGTTGATGAACTGCTGATACACCATCGCGACCGAACGCTGGCGCACGTCGACACCGGTGACGTCCTTGCCGTTGACCAGCACCTTGCCCGAGGTCGGCTTGTCGAGGCCGGCGAGCAGCCGCATGATCGAGGTCTTGCCCGACAGCGTCGGCCCGAGCAGCACGTTGAGCGTGCCACTCTCGAGCGTCAGCGAGACGTCGCGGATGTGGGGTATCCCCTCGACGGTCCGGGTCACATGATCGAGCGTCACGGTCATGGGCGTCCTCCCGCTTCCAGCAGGGGACTTTGCGGCACAGTGTGGGTTGCAATCCAGTCGTTCAATGCAGCGATCTCATCGGCAGATAGTCGCAGGCCAAGCTTGGAGCGGCGCCAGACGATGTCTTCCGCCGTGACCGCCCATTCATTGGCCATGAGGTAGCGGACCTCGCGCTCGGTCAGCGTCGCGCCAAAGGCCTGGCCCAGATCGGCCGCCGATTTTGCATCGCCGAGCAGCTTGATGGCACGGGTGCCGTAAGCGCGGGCGAGACGCCGGGCGTGCTCGAGGCTGAGGAAGGGATAGCCGCGCTGGAGCTCGGCGATCAGGCCGTCGACGTCGGACACGCCCATGTCGCCGCCGGGCAGCGGCCATTTGCCGGTCCAGCCTTCGCGCGCTTTCGCACTGCGAAGATAGGGCGCGAGCCGTTCCAGCGCCTCTTCGGCGAGCCGGCGGTAGGTCGTGATCTTGCCGCCATAGATCGAGAGCAGCGGCACGCCGCCGGGTGTGTCGAGCTCGAATACGTAGTCGCGGGTCGCGGCCTTGGCTTCGCTGGCGCCGTCATCATAAAGCGGTCGCACGCCGGAATAGGTCCAGACCACGTCCGCTGAAGTCACCGGCTTGGCCAGATACTCGCTCGCGGCGGCGCAGAGGTACTCGATCTCTTCGGGCGTCGCCTTCACCTTGGAGGGATCGCCGTCATAATCGCGATCGGTGGTGCCGATCAGTGTAAAGTCGTCCTGGTAGGGGATCACGAAAATGATGCGGCCGTCCGCGTTCTGGAACATGTAGGCGCGGTCGTGGTCATAGAGTTTCTTGACCACGATGTGCGAGCCCTGCACCAGGCGCACCTTGGCTTTCGCATTCACCCCGGCGCCGCGGCCGAGCACATCCTCGACCCAGGGGCCGCCGGCATTGACCAGCGCGCGGGCCTGGACCTGCGAACGCTCGCCGGTCAGCGTGTTGACCATGCTGACGGTCCAGATGCCGCCGGATTGCTTGATATCCGTCGCGCGGGTGCGGGTACGGATCTCGGCGCCCTTGTCGGCGGCATCGCGCGCGTTGAGCACGACGAGACGGGCGTCGTCGACGAAGCAGTCGGAATATTCGAACGCGCGGCTGTAGCGGTTCGGGATCAGCGGACGGCCAACCTCGTCGCGCCTGAGATCGACCGAACGCGTCGCCGGCAGCAGATGACGGCCGCCGATATGGTCATAGAGGAAGAGGCCGAGGCGCAGCAGCCAGGCCGGGCGCAGGCCGGCGTGATGCGGCAAAACGAAACGCAGGGGACGGATGATATGGGGCGCGATGCCCCAGAGGATCTCGCGCTCGATCAGCGCCTCGCGGACCAGGCGAAACTCGTAATATTCGAGATAGCGCAGGCCGCCATGCACCAGCTTGGTCGACCAGGACGAGGTCCCGCTCGCCAAATCGTTCATTTCGCACAGGAAGACTGTGTTGCCACGGCCCACCGCGTCGCGCGCGATGCCGCAGCCGTTAACACCGCCTCCGATAATGGCGAGGTCGAAAATACGCTCCAACAGACGCATCCCCCGGCGACCGCTCGTTCCTTCGAGCGACTACTTTCGTTTTTGATTAGAACACACCAAAAAACGAAAGCAAGATGAAAGAGAGGCGAAAGGAAGTGAAAGAGGAACTTTCTCGTGGGCAATTCGCCATGCGAATGGGCACATCTGGTGCCAATCCAAACCGCAATACGAACTTGAATAGTCACGTAGAGCCTATATAGTCAAAGTAGTCATATTGGTTATATTCGACATGACAGACCGCAGCACCGCCCCCGATTCGCCGCCGACTGACACGTGGACGCTCGCCAATGCCAAGGCACGCCTGTCCGAGGTGGTCGATCGCGCCCAAACTGGCCCCCAGATCATCACCCGACACGGCAGGCCCAATGCCGTGGTCGTTTCCGCGGATGAATGGGCGCGAAAGACGGCGCGCAAAGGCACGCTGGCCGAATTCCTGCTGGCTTCGCCGCTGCGCGGTGCCGACCTCGAGCTTGAACGGGTGCAGGACGAACCGCGCGACGAGATGCCGTGAACCTGCTCCTCGACACCAACGTGCTGTCGGAGGTTCAGCGGCCGGCGCCTTCCCCGAAAGTCCTGGCATGGCTCGATACGGTCGATGAGGATCGCGCGTTCATCAGCGTTGCCTCAATCGCCGAGCTTCGCCGCGGTATCGCCCTGCTGGATGATGGCCGTCGGCGCGCCGCACTGGCCGCTTGGCTCGCCCATGACCTGCCGGCTCGGTTCACGCAGCGCATCCTGCCGATCGACCACGCGGTCGCCGAGCGCTGGGGCGACCTGATGGCGCAGAGCCGTCGCAATGGCGTCGCGTTGTCCGTGATGGACGGCTTCTTTGCGGCCACCGCGCTCGCCAACAATCTCACGCTCGTCACACGCAATGTGAAGGATTTTGCGGCCTTCGGCGTTCCGCTGCTCAACCCATGGAGCGACGCCTAAGCCGCTATCTCAGCCGCACCACCGGCGCGGCTTCCGGTGCCGCATCCTGAGCATCGGTCGTCGCATCATCGATATCCGCCCCCTTCGGCATCGCCGCCATCACCTCGATGCCCTTGCTGTGGCAGATGGTGGCGAGGCGCTCGGGCAGTTCCTGGTCGGTTACGAAGGTCTGGATCTGGGTGATATGGGCGATGCGCACCGGCGCGCTGCGGCGGAGCTTGGTGGAGTCGGCAACCAGCATGACGCTGCGGGCATTGGCGATGATGGCTTGCGCCACCTGCACCTCGCGATAGTCGAAGTCGAGCAGCGCGCCCTCCTCGTCGATCGCGGACGCCCCGATGATGGCGTAGTCGACCTTGAACTGGCCGATGAGCTGCGTCGCGGTCGAGCCGACCACGGCACCGTCGGCCCGCCGCACCGTGCCGCCGGCGACCACAACCTCGATGCGGGGATGGCGGTAGAGCAGCATCGCGACGTTGAGATTGTTGGTGATGACGAGGAGGTCCTCGTGCGAGGTCAGCGCGCTCGCCACCTCCTCGGTCGTGGTGCCGATGTTGATGAAGAGCGAGCAGCCGTTCGGGATCAGCGAGGCGGCCGCAGCCCCGATCGCCTTCTTTTCGTCGGCGGCGACGAACCGCCTCGCCTCGTAGGCGAGGTTTTCGACGCCGGAGGCGATGATGGCGCCGCCGTGGATACGGGTCAGCGAGCGGCGCTCGCAGAGATCGTTGAGATCCTTGCGGATCGTCTGCGCCGAGACCTCGAACCGGCGCGCGAGCTCCTCGACCATGACGCGCCCCGAGGCGCGCGCGATGTTGAGGATTTCGGCTTGGCGATGGGTCAATCCGGTCACGGCGATGGCCTCAAATCAGGAAGGCGCATGGTGCGGCGGCTCGCACGTTCGGTCAATGCGCTCGGCGATCACGGTTAACGGACAAGGCCTCTCACCATGCCATCGCGGCGGCGAGACGCGCGAGCAGTTCCGGATCGTCGAATGCGCTGGCGGAGGCAACCGCGCCGGCGCCAACAAGGTCGGCATGGCTGAGGCTCGTCCGGATGCCGATGGTCGGAATGCCGGCGGCCGTCGCCGACTGCACGCCGGAGCGGGAATCCTCGAACGCGATCGAAGCCGCCGCGCTGCCGCCGACGAAACGCAGCCCCTCCTGATAGGGCAGCGGGTGCGGCTTGCCGTGCGGCAGCTCGTCACCGATCACAAGCGCCCTGAAGCGGTGCGTGATGCCGAGACCGGAGAGCAACAGCTCGGCATTAAGACGCGGCGCGTTGGTCACGGCGACCATGGGAATGCCGGCGGCGTCCGCGCGGTCGAGCAGCGCCATCAGACCCGGAAGCGGCTCGATCTGTCCGGCGACGAGTGTGCGGAAGACGACCTCCTTCTCCCCGAGGATCACGGCGCGCCGTTCCACGGTTTCGTCGGGCAGAAAGCGCTCGCCGATCGACGCATTGGCGAAGCCTTGCAGCTCCCTGGAGAAGCGCGCGTGATCGAACACATGGCCGCGCGGCCCAAGCACCTGGTTGAACGCCTTGAGATGCAGCGGGTCGGTGTTGGCCAGCGTGCCGTCGATGTCGAACAGCAGCGCCCTGCTCGTCACTTGCCCCTGCGCCTGCCCTTTGGCCTCGATCATTTCCGTACTTTCCCGAATGCACGATGCATCAATGCGAAACACGTATCAATGCAGCCCCGATCGCGCAATGACGCATCGACATGACCGCCACGCGACACTCGACAAAGTCGCGCGCGGCTGCAACACTCCGCGCAAGATCAAAAAGGAGGAAACGATGACGATCAACCGACGCGATCTGGCTCTCTCGACTCTTGCCGTCTCAACCCTTGCGGTCTCTGCGCTCGCTCTCGCACCGGCGCTGGCCGCTTCGGCGGACGAGGAAGCCGTGGCAAAGAAGGTCGAGGCCTTCCGCCTCGCCCAGATCGCGGCCGATCCCAAGGCGCTCGGCGCGCTCTGCGCCGACGAGGTGAGCTACAGCCATTCCAACGGCAAGGTCGAGGACAAGGCGACCTTCGTCGCCAACGCCACCGACGGCAAATCAAAATTCCTGTCGATCGAGTACAAGGACCCGACCATCAAGGTCATCGGCCCCGCCGCGATCGTGCGCTTCCACTGGCTGGGCGAGCAGGAGATGGCGGCCGATGGGAAAAAAGTGTCGACCAATCTTCACATCCTGATGAACTGGCAGAAGCAGGGCGACGATTGGAAGCTGCTGTCGCGGGCGGCAACGAAGTTGTGATGAGTCTTGCCCTCTCCCCTTGCGGGAGAGGGTGGCTCGCCGCGCCCGCGGCGAGCCGGGTGAGGGGTTTCCCTCCGCGAGCAGACCTCTCACAATTGAATTCGCAGATTCAGGCTCCCCTCATCCGACGCTATAGCCGAAGCTTTGCTTCAGCGTTCTCTTAGCAACGGCCGCCGAAGGCGGCCTATGCACCTTCTCCCACATCCGCCTTCGCCAAGGCTTCGGCGGACATGAGGGGAGAAGAAAGAAGGCCGCAGCATCAGGGGCTGCAAAAATTCCGACCACGCTTTGCGCGTCAGAAATCGCGCCACCTCTCGCAATGCAGCGTATTGCGACCTGACGCTCGACAAAATCAAGTGCGGCTGCAGCAGTGGGCGCAAGATCAAGAACGGAGGACACGATGACACTGAATCGCGATCATGCCGCCATAACGGACCACGAGGCGGTGGTAAGAAACGTCGAGGCATTTCGTCTCGCCCAGATCGCGGCCGACCCCAAAGCGCTCAGCGCGCTATGCGCGGATGATCTGAGCTACAGCCACTCCAACGGCTTCCTCGAGGACAGGGCGGCCTTCGTCGCCAACGCCACCGACGGCAAGACGGAGTTCCTGTCGATTACGTACAAGGACCCGACCATCAAGATCGTCGGCCCCGTCGCGATCGTGCGCTTCCATTGGCTGGCCGAGATGATGACCGGCGGACAGAAAGTGGCAAACAGCCTTCATATCCTGATGAACTGGCTGAAGCAGGGCGACGATTGGAAGCTGTTGTCACGCTCCGCGACGAAGTTGTGATCGACGCTCTTACCCCCCTCCCCCTGTGGGAGAGGGTGGCATAGGCGGCCTTCGGCCGCCGTTCTTGAGAACGCCGATGCTCTGCATCGGCTATGGCGACAGCGGCGAGACGGATGAGGGGTTGCCCCCGCGGGCGACCCTCTCACGATTGAATTCGCGGAAACAACCCCTCATCCGGCGCTTCGCGCCACCTTCTCCCACATCCGCCTTCGCCAAGGCTTCGGCGGACATGAAGGGAGAAGGAAAAGGCAGCGGCATCAAGGGCTGCAAAAAATTCCGACCACGCTTTGCACGTCAGAAATCACCAGCGGAAGGCGCCTACGCCGCTTCCTTCACATCGCCGTTAACCAGCTTGCGCGCAGCACGCTCGGCTTCGCGGGCGTTGCGGAAAAGCTGGCCTTCAAGGCGATTGAAGCGGTCGGACGAGGCGAAGAAACAATAGCCTCCCTGAGAACGAACGACGATACCTGCGGTTTGCGAGTCGACTTCGATAATGTAGCTGTCCGACATGGTCCGTGGATTCCCTCAGTGCGGGCAAATAACGACAATCCTGCCCAAAGGTTCCTGAGCATTTGCGGCCGTCTCCACCCCGAATCGACACGCAATTGAGTACGCCGGGACCTCATCCGTTTTATGACTTGTTCTTGGCGAAGCCGCGACGCGATGACTCAGTCGCGCCGCGTTTGGCGTACCGCAAGTTTTCGTGAGATGGGGCAGAGCGTCGCGCGCGATTACGTCGCGATCGGCGGATCGTTGCGCTAGATCGCTTGCGGACGGCCGTCATCATCGATCGAGACGTAGGTGAAATGTCCGTCGGTGACGAGGATCGGCTGGAGCTCCCTGCGCCGCAGCGCCCAGGCTTCGAGATGCACGGTCATCGAGGTGCGGCCCACGCGGACGAGATTGGCGTAGACCGAAACGAGATCGCCGACATAGACCGCCTTGCGAAAATTCATCGCCTCGATCGCCACGGTGACCGTACGCGACCGCGCGAGCTTCGATGCGAACACGCCGCCGCCGACATCCATCTGGCTGAGCAGCCAGCCGCCGAAGATGTCGCCGTTGGCGTTGGTGTCGGCAGGCATTGCCAGCGTGCGAATGCAGAGATCGCCGCGCGGCTCGATGTCGGACTTCTCGGTCATGTCGGTCTCACCTAAAATTGTCCCAGCCCGGGTCGGGCGCAAAGCGCCCGCCGAATCGCTCGGCCAGCGCGCGCAGGGTGGATACGACATTTTCCACGCCGCGCATGCGCGCGTAGTTCAGCGGACCGCCGCGGAACGGTGCATATCCGGTGCCGAAGATCATGGCACCGTCGACCGCATCGGCATCGTCGACGATGCCTTCGCGGAGGGCCGCGACGCAGACATTGGACATCGGCAGCACCAGGCGATCTATCATCTGGTCGGTGACGCGCGGACCGGTCTCGGGCAACGGCGCCTTCTCCGCCTTGCCGTCCTTCCAGGTGTAGAATCCCTTGCTCGTCTTGCGGCCAAGCTCGCCCTTGGCGACTTTCTCGCGCAGCCAGGCGGGTGTCGGCGGGAGCAGATCGCCGAACTTGGTACGCAGCATGTCGCCGACGTCGAGGCAGATGTCGAGCCCGACCTGGTCGGCGAGCTCGATCGGCCCCATCGGCATGCCGAACTGCTCGGCCGCCGCGTCGATCAGGCGCTGGTCGATCTTCTCGTCCAGCATCACCATCGCCTCCAGCATGTAGGGCGCCAGCGTACGGTTGACGAGGAAGCCGGGCGAGCTCTTCACGGAGAGCGGCAGACGGTCGATCGCGCCGACGAAGGCGAGCGCCTCCTTCAGCACCTGCGCGTCGTTGCCGTCATGGCTGACGACTTCGACCAGCTGCAGCCGCGACACCGGGTTGAAGAAGTGCAGGCCGACTAGGCGATCGGGCCGCGCCAGCGTGGTGCGCAGATCCTGGAGCGGAATGCTCGACGTGTTGGTCGCGAGAATCGCGCCCGGCTTCATCTTCGGCTCGAGGCCCGCATAGACCTTCTGCTTCAGCTCGAGCTTTTCCGGTACCGCTTCGATGATGAGATCGGCGTTGCGAACGCCCTCGCCCTCCATGTCGGGGATCAGACGATCCAGCGCATCGCGCACGTCGGTCGGCTTGCGGATGATCTTGCCGTAAAGCTCAGCGGCGCGCTTCACCGCGCCGCCGACCGGCTCCGCCTTCATGTCCGCCAGCGAGACGCGCAGCCCCTGCCCCGCACACCAGGCCGCGATATCACCGCCCATGGCGCCGGCGCCGATGACATGAACGTGCTTGATCGTATTGCCGCCGCCGGCCGTCTTCTTCATCTGCTCGCGCAGGAAGAACACGCGGATCAAATTCTGCGCGGTCGGCGTCACCATCAGTTTGGCAAATGACGTCTGCTCGGCCTTCAGCATCGCGGCCTTGCTGCCGCCATGGGTCTCCCAGAGATCGATCAGCGCGTAAGGCGCCGGATAATGCTCGCGGGGCGCGGCCTTTGCCGCCTCCGAGCGCATGCGCCTGGCCAGCAGCCCGCGCACGGGACCGAAATTCGCTGCGTGAGTCAGAAGGCCCGGACGCGCCCGCTTCAAGCGGCCGAACAGCGCATCCTTCACCGCGTTGCGGACGTGCCGCTCCTGCGTCACGGTATCGACGAGGCCGAGCGACCTGGCGCGGCGCGCATCGATGGTGCGGCCGGTCAGCATCAGCGCCATCGACTGGGTCGGGTTCACCAGCGCGGTGAAGCGCGCGGTGCCGCCGAGGCCGGGATGCAGGCCGAGCATCACCTCCGGGAAGCCGAAGCGCGCGCCATCGATCGCAATGCGCGACTGGCAGGCCAGCGCGACCTCCAGCCCGCCGCCGAGGCAGAAGCCATGGATGACCGCGACCGTCGGCAGCTTCAGCGCCTCCAGATGATCGACCACCGCATGCGCGGCGCGGATGCGTGTCTCGACCATCTCGGGATCGCCGGCGCCGCGGAATTCGTTGACGTCGGCGCCGGCAATGAAGCCGGACGGCTTTGCCGAGCGGATCACGAGGCCGGCGGGGCGTTCGGTCTCGATCGCCGCAAGCACGGCATCGAACTCCTCCATCACGTCCGACGACAGCGTGTTGGCGCTTGTCTCGGCGCGGTCGAACAGCAGCCAGGCGACGCCGTCGGCATCGCGCGTCAGCTTGAAATGCTTGTAGGGGCTGTCGGTCGCGGGCCTGGGCCCAAGCTCCAGCACGCGGTCGCCTAGCGCGGTCATGATCCTGGAATCCATGGTCACACCGCCTCGATCAGCATGGCGCCGCCGAGTCCGCCGCCGATGCATTCGGTCGCAACGCCACGGCGCGTGCCGAGCCGCTTCATCGCGTTGACGAGATGCAGCACGATGCGGTTGCCCGAGGTGCCGACGGGATGGCCGAGCGAGATGGCGCCGCCATCGACATTGAGTTTTTCACGATCAATCTCGCCGGCCGCACCGTCGAGCCCCAAAATCTCGCAGCAGAATTTGTCGTCGTTCCAGGCGGCGAGACAGCCGAGCACCTGCGTCGCGAAGGCCTCGTTCAGCTCCCAGGTCTCGACGTCCTTGACGGTGAGGTCATTGCGTTGGAGCAGCGGCGTCGCCGACATCACGGGTCCCAGTCCCATGATGCTCGGATCGAGCGCAGCCCAGTGGCTGTCGACGATGACAGCCTTCGGCGTCAATTTGTGCTTTGCGACCGCCGCGTCGGAGGCGAGGATCACCCAGGACGCGCCGTCGGTGATCTGCGATGAATTGCCGGCGGTGACCTGGCCCCAGGGGCGTTCGAACACCGGCCGGAGCTTTGCGAGCGTCTCGGCCGTCGAATCCGGCCGCACGCCGTCGTCATGGTCGAAGAATTTTCCGTCGCGGGAGAACGCGGTCTCGACCTCGCCCTTGAGGAAACCTTCGGCCTGCGCACGCGCGAGCCGGCGATGGCTCTCGGCGGCATAGGCGTCGGACTGTGCCCGCGTGATGCCGAAGAGATGGCCGACGACCTCGGCGGTCTGGCCCATGTTCAAGTCGGTGATGGGATCGGTCAGCCCGCGCTCCAGCCCGATGATCGGCTTGAGATAGCGCGGCCGCAGCTTGAAGGCGGCAGCGAGCTTCGCGGCCACGCCCTTGGCGGTGGCAAGGCCGGCGAACCAGCGCACACCGGAGTTCGGCCAGACCAGCGGCGCGTGGCTCAGCGCCTCGGTGCCGCCGGCGAGGACCATGTCGGCATGGCCCTCGCGAATGTAGCGGTAGGCCGTGTCGATCGACTGCATGCCGGAGCCGCAATTGATCTGCACGGTGAAGGCGACCATGTCCTCGCCCATGCCGAGCCGGAGCGCGGCGACACGGGCCGGGTTCATCTCGTCCGCGATCACGTTGACGCAGCCGAGGATGACTTGGTCGAAATCATCAGGTGAAAACGGCTGGCGCGCCAGCAGCGGCCGGCCGCATTGCACGGCGAGATCGACCGGCGTGAACGGCCCCGGCCCCGAACGCGCTTTGAGAAACGGCGTCCGGCTGCCGTCGACGATGAAAACCGGTCGTGCCATCAGCTCGCCGCCCTCTGTTCACCGAGTTCCTGGAAGAACTGATGCACATCTCCGGTTTTCTTGTAAATCGGCGACAGCGCTTCCGGCGCAAAATCGTCGACCTCGATCACTTTTGTGACGGCTTCATGAGCGGCCGCAAGCTGCTCGCCTTCGGCCTGCGTGATCACGCCCTTGGTGACGGCGTCCTTCCAGTCGCGGATGTGCGCGGCGCGCATGCGCTTGGCGATCGCATCGGTGCCCGCAACGAGATTGAACGCGCGCTCCAGCCGGGCAAAGCCGCCGTCGTCGTCGACATGGGCGAGATCCGGCGTGAGACGCTCGCGCGCGGCCGACGGCTCCAGCACGAGACTTGCGCATTGGTGCACGACACGGTCGGACGGGCCGAGCACCCGCGCGCCGAAGGGCTGGACGACGAGCTTGAGGATGACAGCGACAAAACGATTGGGCAGATTGGCGAGGATCTCGGCAAGCCGGTTCTCGATGGTCTTGAAGCCGGTCGCCATGCACCATTCCAGCGCAGCAAAATCCTCCTTCTGCCGCCCCTCGTCCTGCCAGCGTTTCAGCGCGGCCGAGAGCAGATAGAGCTCGGAGAGTATATCGCCGAACCGCGCCGAGAGCATCTCCTTGCGCTTGAGCGCGCCGCCGAGCGTCAGCAGCGCCATGTCGGCGCAAAGCGCAAAGGCCGCGGAGTAGCGCGCGAGCTGGCGATAGAATCGCGTGGCATCGCCCGCATCCGGCGCAAGCGCGAAGGCGCCGAAGCTCCAGCTCCGGCCGAACGCACGCAACAGCGTCTGGAAGCTGTGGCCGACATGCTTCCAGAACGCCTTGTCGAACGCGGCGAGCCCGCGCTCGCGGTCGGTGTCGGCCAACGCGTTCATCTCGTTGAGCAGATACGGATGCGCGCGGATGGCGCCCTGCCCGAACACGATGAGGTTGCGGGTCAGGATGTTGGCGCCCTCGACCGTGATACCGACCGGCACGGCGCGGTGCAGATTGCCGAGATAGTTTTGCGGACCGTCGATCACGGCCTTGCCGCCATGGATGTCCATGGCGTCGTCGACCGCCGTGCGCATCCGCTCGGTCGCGTGCAGCTTCATGATGCCGGAGATGACGGCGGGATGGATGCCGGCATTCAGCGCCGCGCAGGTCAGCCGGCGCGCCGCGTCGAGCTGGTAGGCGGTCGCGACGATACGCGCGAGCGGCTCCTCGACGCCCTCGAATTTCGAGATGGAGATGCCGAACTGCTCGCGGATGCGGGCATAGGCTCCAGTGGTGCGGGCGGCATAGGCAGCACCGGCCGCCGACAGCGACGGCAGCGAGATGCCGCGACCGGCGGCAAGCGCCGTCATCAGCATCTTCCAGCCCTGCCCAAGTCTCTCCTTGCCGCCGATGACATAGTCGAGCGGGATGAAGACGCCGCGGCCCCAGTTCGGGCCATTCTGGAACACCTGCATCGACGGCAGATGACGATAGCCGATCTTGACGCCCGGTAGATTGGTCGGGATCAGCGCGACGGTGATGCCAAGCTCGTCCTGGCTGCCCACGAGATGATCAGGATCGTAGGCCTTGAAGGCGAGCCCGAGCAGCGTCGCGACCGGGCCGAGCGTGATGTAGCGCTTGTGCCAGTTGAGCCTGAGGCCAATGACCTCGCGGCCCTCGAACTCGCCCTTGCAGATGATGCCGGTGTCGACCATCGAGGCGGCGTCGGAGCCGGCTTCGGGGCTGGTCAGGCCGAAGCAGGGAATGTCGCGGCCGTCGGCGAGACGCGGCAACCAGCGCTCCTGCTGCTCTTTCGTGCCGAAGCGCATCAGGAGCTCGCCCGGCCCGAGCGAGTTCGGCACCATCACGGTGACGGCCGCCGCGATCGAGCGGGTCGAGATCTTTCGCACCACTTCCGAATGGGCATAGGGCGAAAAGCCGAGGCCACCAAACTCCTTCGGAATGATCATGCCGAAGAACTTTTCGCGCTTGACGAAATGCCAGACCTCCTGCGGCAGGTCGCGCCATTCCCAGAAGATCTTCCACTCGTCGAGCATGGCGCAGAGCGCATCGACCGGGCCGTTGAGGAAGGCCTGCTCCTCGGGGGTGAGCGTCGCCTGAGGCACCTTCAGCAGCTTCGACCAATCGGGGTTGCCGGTGAAGAGGTCGGCATCCCACCAGACGTCACCGGCCTCCAGCGCCTCGCGCTCGGTGTCGGACATCGCCGGCAGCACGCCGCGCGCCCAGGAGAAGATCGGCTTTGTGATTTTGTCGCGGCGGAAGCTCATGGCTGACCTCATGCATCGGCGCGGTTATCGGCATTTTAGCGGAAAGTGGCCGGGGTAAGTGAACACTTCGCGAGCAAAAGGACGCGAATTGACGCGGCCGGGCGGCAGCCCCGGGGGCCATAACGGCCGGGGTGTGGGGGCAGTTCCGGGGAGGATAAAGGACGGCGGGAAGAGCGGTAGCCCGGATGGAGCGAAGCGCAATCCGGGGAAGTCTGTCCGCGAGGTAAGAATCCCGGATTTCGCTTCGCTCCATCCGGGCTACGGGAGCGACCAGATCAGTCCGGCCGCACCATCTCGAACATGTTTTCCGGCTTGATCTCGAAATAGTCGCCGCGACGGCCGGCGCGGACGATGGGGCGGGCGGCGGCGGTCTGGTAGACGCCGTCCTTGATCATGGCCTTGTCGATATGGACGGCGACGACCTCGCCCAGCGTCAGCCAGGCATCGGCCTCCTTGCCGTCGGCACCCTTGAGGCGGACGATGTCGGACACCTTGCACTCGAAGGCAACCGGGCTCTCGGCCACGCGCGGCACGTTGACGAGCTTGCCGGGGACGGCGGTCAGCCCTGCAAGCTTGAACTCGTCGACCTCGGGGCCGACATGCGCGGCGGTCGCGTTCATGTGCTTGGCGAGATCCATGGTCGTCAGATTCCAGACGAACTCCCGGGTCTGCTCCATGTTCGACACCGTGTCCTTCCAGTTGGTGGAGGAGAAGCCGATGATCGGCGGCACGTAGCAGAACGCGTTGAAGAAGCTGTAGGGGGCGAGGTTGACGTGGCCCTTGGTGTCGCGGGAGGAGATCCAGCCGATCGGCCGCGGCGCGATGATGGCGTTGAAGGGATCGTGCTTGAGGCCGTGGCCCTTGGAGGGCTCGTAGAAGTAGAGGTCTTTGTCGGTCACGGCGAGGTCTTCCCTGATCCTGGTAGCCCGGATGGAGCGAAGCGTAATCCGGGTCCGCCAGCGCGACGCTGAACCATCCCGGATTGCGCTTCGCTCCATCCGGGCTACGTCGGCCTGCTTATAGGGGAAATTCCAGCGCCCGTCAGTGGCGCGGCGACAGACCCGCGATGACGAAATCGATCATCTGGTCGATGGTCGGGCCCGGCTTGGTGGCGCACTGGGCGATCATCTGGGGGTGGAAGAAGCGCATCATCGCGGTGCAGGCGCACATCGAGGCCAGTTGCAGGTCCGGCGCCTCGAACTCGCCGGACGCGACCCCTTGCGCGATCACCTGGCCGATGACGCCGGCAATGCACTCCATATGGGCGACACAGACGTCCCAGTCCTCCTGCATCGCGATCTCGACCATTTCATGCAGCTTGTTATCGCCGACATAGCGCTCGGTGTTCATGCGATGGATGGAGGTGAGCAGCTCGCGGAAGCGCGGGAGCACCGGACCAGGCCGCGCCACGATCCGCAGCGCTTCGATCTCGACCTCGCCCATCAAGGCCCGCGCCACCGACTGGTGGATCGCCTTCTTCGATTCGAAGAAGCGATAGACATTGGCGGGGCTCATCCTGAGCTCCTTGGCGATGTCCCCGACCGTGGTCTTCTGGTACCCGATCTGGCGGAACAGCCGCTCAGCCACCTCGAGGATACGATCCCGGGTGTCGCCTTCGATATGTTCCGCAACCAGTGTCATGTGTCAGGACTCGTCCGTCAGCAGTCTTCTCATTTATTCAGCCGCTTCAGCAAGCGGAATTGCGTGCTGGTCATCGCTCCCATGCTGCGGCGCGGCAGGCTGCTCGGGGGTGCCCGCCTCGTCCAGGCTCTTCCTGAACCACAGGGCGTAGAGACCCGGCAGGTACAGCAGCGTCAGGAAGGTCGCGACGAACAGGCCTCCCATGATCGTGATCGCCATCGGGCCCCAGAAGGCCGAGCGCGACAACGGGATCATGGCCAGGATCGCGGCGAGCGCCGTCAGCACCACCGGCCGGGCGCGGCGGACGGTTGCCTCCACGATCGCCTCACGGCGGGTCAGGCCGTGGGAAACGTCGGTCTCGATCTGGTCGACCAGGATGACGGTGTTGCGCATGATCATGCCGGCGAGCGCGATCAGGCCAAGCAGCGCCACGAAGCCGAACGGGGCATTGGCGACGTTGAGGCCGAACGAGGCACCGACGATGCCGAGCGGCGCGGTGAGGAACACCAGGATCAGGCGCGAGAAGCTCTGCAGCTGGAACATCAGCAGCGTCAGCATCACCATGACCATCAGCGGGAAGAGGATGAAGATCGAGGCGTTGCCCTTGGCGGATTCCTCGAACGCCCCACCCGGCTCGATGCGGTAGGCCGGCTCGAGATTGTCCTTGATCGCCTTCAGCTTCGGCGTGATCTGGCTGGTGACGTCGGGCGCCTGCACGCCGTCGACGACATCGGAGCGCACGGTGATCGCCATGTCGCGGTTACGCCGCCACATGATCGGCTCCTCATGGGCGTACTCGATCTTGGCGATCTGCTGGAGCGGCACGGCGACGCCGTTCTTCGAAGTGATGGTCAGATCGCCGACGCCGCCGAGATCGAGACGTTCGGACGGGACCGCACGAGCGACCACGGCCACCTTCTCGATGCCGTCGCGAATGGTCGTGACCTGCGCACCCGAGATCAGCATCGACAGCGCCTGCGAGACGTCCTGCGGCGTCAGGCCCATGGCGCGGGCACGATCCTGGTCGACGACGAGCTTCAGGTAGGGCGACTGCTCGTTCCAGTCGAGCTGGACGTCCTTGACGCTCTTGTTCTGCCGCATGACGTCGCGGACCTGGTAGGCGATCTCGCGCACCTTGTTGGCGTCGGGGCCGATCACGCGGAACTGGACGGGGAAGCCGACCGGCGGACCGAAGTTGAAGCGGTCGACGCGCACGCGCGCCTCGGTCAGCATGCCCTCCGCAGCCGCGTTCTCGATCTTGGCCTTGATGCGCTCGCGCGCCTCGACGCCCTTGGCGACGATGACGATCTCGGCAAAGGCCTCGTTCGGAAGCTGCGGATTGAGGCCGAGCCAGAAGCGCGGCGAGCCCTGGCCGACATAGGACGTATAGGTCTCGATGTCCTTGTCGTCCTTGAGCAGCGTCTCGGCCTTCTTCACCGCCTTCTCGGTGACGTTGAAAGCGGTACCCTCGGGCAGGCGGAGTTGGAGGAACAGCTCGGGCCGCTCCGACAGCGGGAAGAACTGCTGCTGGACATGGCCGAAGCCGACGATCGAGGCGATGAAGACGCCGACGGTCGCGGCCACCACGGTGATGCGGTGGTTGACGCACCATTGCACGATGGCGCGCAGGCCGCGGTACATGCGGGTCTCGTAGACCGCGTGCGGATCGTGATTGTGGTGCACCTTGATGTTGGGCAGCAGCATGACGCCGATATAGGGCGTGAAGATCACCGCCACGAACCAGGAGGCGACCAGCGCGATCGCCACGATCCAGAAGATGCTGCCGGCATATTCGCCGACCGCGGAATTGGCAAAGCCGATGGGGAGGAAGCCAGCGGCCGTGACCAGCGTTCCCGTGAGCATCGGAAACGCAGTGGATTCCCAGGCAAAGGAGGCCGCGCGGAAACGGTCCCAGCCCTGCTCCATCTTCACCACCATCATCTCGACCGCGATGATGGCGTCATCCACCAACAGGCCGAGCGCGATGATCAGCGCGCCGAGCGTGATGCGGTGCAGATCGAGCGACATCGTGTTCATGACGACGAAGACGATGCCGAGCACAAGCGGCACCGACAGCGCGACCACGATGCCGGTGCGCCAGCCGAGTGCCAGGAACGACACGAACAGCACGATGACGAGCGCTTCCATGAAGGAATGCACGAACTCGCCGACGGCATGCTCGACCACCTTGGGCTGGTCGGCGATGAGCTTGACGTCGATGCCCTGCGGCACCGCCTTCATGAACTCGGCGGTGGCCTTCTCGACCTCCTTGCCGAGATCGAGGATGTTGGCACCCTTGGCGGTGACGACACCGATGCCGATCGCGGCCTTGCCTTCCTGGCGCACGACGAAGCTCGGCGGATCGACATAGCCGTGGGTGACGGTGGCGATATCACCCAAACGGAACACGCGCCCGTTGCTCTCGACAGGTGTCTCGGCGACGGCCTTGGCGCCATCGAGCGCGCCGGTGACGCGCAGCGGCACGCGCTGCGACGAGGTCTCGACCGTACCGGCCGGGGTCACGTTGTTCTGCTTGGCGAGCGAATCGAACAGCGCCTGCGGCGTGATGCCGAGGGTGGCGAGCTTGGCGTGCGAGAATTCGACGAAGATGCGCTCGTCCTGGTTGCCGTAGACGTCGACCTTGGTCACACCAGGCACCTTCAGCAGGCGCTGGCGGAAGCCTTCCGAGACCTTCTTGAGCTGGGCATAGTCGGCGCCGTCGCCGGTCATCATATAGAGGATGGAATCGACGTCGGAGAACTCGTCGTTGACCACGGGTCCCAGAATGCCCGAAGGCAACTGGCCCTGCACGTCGGCGAGCTTCTTGCGCAGCAGATAAAACAGATACGGCACGTCCTTCGGCGGCGTGGAATCGCGGAAGGTCACCTGGAGCGCGGTGAAGGCCGGCTTGGAATAGGTCTGCACCTTCTCGAAATAGGGCAGCTCCTGGATCTTCTTCTCGATGGGATCGGCGACCTGCGTCTGCATCTCCTGCGCGGTCGCGCCCGGCCAGATCACGGAGACGTTGACCACCTTCACCGTGAAGAACGGATCCTCGGCCCGCCCGAGCTTCTGATAGGAGAAGAAGCCGGCGACGCCGAGTATGATCATCAGGAACAGGACCAGCGTCGGATGGCTGACGGCCCAGGCCGAAAGGTTGAAGCGCTTCATCGCACTCTCCAAAGATGATCCAATTGCAAAAAAACCACAGCCACTCTGTTCAAACCGTCGTCGCGAGGCAGCGAAGCAATCCAGGGGGCTGGGCAGGTTCTGGATCGCTTCGCCGCTTCAGCCCCGGCATTTGCGCTTGGGCCGAAACTCACCTCACACGACGTGACTCGTAAACTCTAGAAAGACAGCGACGAGACGATCCGCACCCGCTGGCTCGGATCGAGCTTCTGCACGCCGAGGGCCACGATCTTGGCGCCCTCTTCGACACCGCTGGTGATGATGACGTCGTTGCTCTCGTAGGACTTCACCACGACCGGCTTGAGTGTGACGGCGCCATTGTCGTCGACGACGTAGAAGGAGGGCTTGCCGCCTTCGTTGAATAGCGCCGACAGCGGCAGCCGCGCGACGCGCTCGGTGGCGGCATCCGACAGCGTCAGCGTCGCGGTCATGCCGAGCGAAACCTTGTCGTCGGCCTCGGGCAGCGAGAACTTTGCAAGATAGGTGCGCGTCGACGGATCGGCCGTCGGCGCGATCTCGCGCAGCTTGGCCGCATATTTCTTGTCCGGCTCCGACCAAAGAGTGACGCTGGCGGCGCCCGACTTGGCACGTCCGACCAGCGTCTCAGGGATCGCGACGACCGCTTCCTTCTCGGCAAAGCGGGCGACACGGATCGAAGTCTGGCCTGCGGCAACCACCTGGCCGGGCTCGATCAGCGTTGCGGTGACGACGCCACGGGCGTCGGCGTTGAGCGTCGCGTAGGAAAGGGAATTCTTGGTCAACTCGACCGAGCGCACGGCCCGGTCCAGACGCGCGCGGGCCTCATCGGCGGCGGCTCGGCTCGAATCCATCGCCGCATCCGTAGTCCAGCCCTTGGCCTTCAGATCCTTGGCGCGCTGCTCGGCCGCGGCGGCCTGGGCCAGCACGCCGGTCGCGGCGGTCTGCTCGGCGACGGACTGCTCGGCTTGGAGCTTCAGATCGACCTCATCGAGGGTCGCGAGCGGCTGGCCGATTTCGACGGTCTGGCCGACCTCGACCAGGCGCTTGGCAACCTTGCCGGCCACACGGAAACCGAGATCGCTCTCGATCCGAGGCCTGACGGTGCCGACGAAGCTGCGCTCCGGCGTCTCGGCATCATAATGGGCGGTCGCGACCAGAACCGGCCGCGGCGGCTCGGCCTTTTCAGCGACGGTGTCATTGCACCCGGCCAGCGCGGCGGCCATCAGGGCCAGCGACACACCCGCCAAGAGCTTGGAATAGCTGGACAAAACTGACCGAACGAACATCGGAGGACACTCCCGCGATAGCAATGAGAGGAATGTCGACTAATCACTGATAAAAGTCAATAATCGTCAGTCATCAGGAAAGCGTGATCATCAAGGGGTGGTAAGGATTGGGTGAGCCTTGTGCCGCTGGTAATGCGCACCATTTCTTGATAGGGTTACATGTAACCAACGGAAATACATATGAGCCCTTCAAAGCCCAAGCCATCTCGTATGAAGGTACAGGCCCACCGCGATCGATTGCGTGCACAAGGCCTGCGGCCGATCCAGATCTGGGTGCCAGATATCCGCTCGCCCTCCTTCCAAACGGAAGCCCATCGCCAATCGCTTGCGGTCGCAACGAGCTCACATGAAACCGAAGACCAAGGCTTCATCGATGCCGTGTCCGATTGGACCGATGAATGAAGCGAGGCGAGGTCTGGACGGTGGCAGGCGGCAAGGACTATGCGGGCAAGCCGCGCCCCGTCGTCATCGTGCAGGACGACAGCTTTGACGCCACGAACTCCATCACTGTCTGCGCCTTCACGACCGACGGAATCGAGGCGCCACTTTTCCGGCTCAAGGTCGAGCCGAACGACGGCAACGGCCTTCGAGCCCCGTCTCGACTTATGGTCGACAAGATCACTACAGTGCCAAAAGCCAAGGTAGGATCGTTGGTGGGACGCCTAGACGATGACGACCTGCTGCGTCTCAATCGCGCTATTCTGGTGTTTCTCGGACTGGCTGGTTCGCAGAGAAGCGCCGGCGCAGATTAGCCCGTAGCCCGGATGGAGCGGAGCGCAATCCGGAGCCTGCAGGCTGTAGCTCGAGCGCTCCCGGATTTCGCTTCGCTCCATCCGGGCTACACCATTGAAATATAAGGTGTATTTTTCGCGACGTCGGGCTATCCCCCGGTTTATCCCCCATGGAAGCGGGCGGTGGCCGCCGGCAAGAGGCAGGACCGCTGCCCCCGTCTATGTTTCGTCATCATCATCCTCGTCGCCCTGTTCGTCATCGTCAGAATCAACAGCCATAGCTTCGATGTAGTCACGGCGAACAGCTCGTAGGGTGCGACCTGACGCAGGATCGGTGAGGAAGAACCACCACCCCCCGGTCTTCTTTCCATAGATCGCTGTTGCGGCCTCCCTGGCATTCGCAAAAGCTTCGCCATCCACTTCTACACGCCCGTCCGCCAACAACGTTGCTACTCGATGGCTGAATTTCTTACGTTTTGGAACTAGTGACATTCCTGGCTGCAGAAGGCCCGCATTTATGAGGTCCGCAAGGTCAACATTCCTTCCCGGTCGCCGCCGAGCCCGGGCAAAGCCGGAACGGTGGTCGGGAGGGACAACCCAAATCTCGGCGAGGAGTGAAGCAAGTTCTTGGGTACGCCGACGAATTGTATCGTTGTCCCACTTTGCACCTGCCTTTTTCAACAAGTCTCGATTTACGAGAAGCACGTCATGCCCCTCAAGACCCATCCGTTTGCTGTTCGTTCCAGACCAAGGACCGTTCGAGACAGTCGAATTCAGTTTACCGGTCAGAAGCGTAAGATTGCCGAGCGTATGTATAAGCCGTTCTCGCTCCTCCTCATCAGAGTCCTGTGGTGGCCAATGCTGCTGCCATTTTCGGGGCATGACATGCTCAATTGCCAGCTTTCCGCGCGCAACGCGCTCCCCTCCGAGCCCTTGCTTTCCATTATGCCACCCTCGTAGGTGATCTTCGATCGCTTCGAGAACCATCCTGAGACGCCCGCGTCGGAGACGGCGATAGGCTTGGAGATCTGTTATTTCCTGCACAAGTTCAGCATCGTCTGGCCAGTAGCGGCTCTCTGCGGTCTGCCCTGCAAGAAAGGATTCGATCCTATCCCCTACGGCGGATCTGTCCCACTTACCAAGCTGCGAAACAAGTTCGGCAATCAGCTGATTGTAACCCTTAGCTGTGGCGCGCACGAGCGCTCTGCGGACCATCCAGCTTTCGATGACATCCAACGCTTTAAGCAGCTGGGCCGCAGGAACAGGGGCGCCTCGAGGGTCGAGGAGCGCGAGTATCAGCGGCTTTATCACTTCGCTTTCAAGAACGCCGGTCCTATAGCCAAACAGGCCCAGCCGATCTATCGAGCCGCCTTCCTTGAAGGCAGCCTCTGTGAAAGTGCGATAGATTCCGGCGGCTTCGTGGATTTGCTTGAGCAGGTGCTGCATAGGCAGCCGCGCATCATGATCCACAAAACGCTTAAAGCGATCAAAGACCTCCCTCGCGACTACTTCTTCGCCAGTTTGTGCTACGAGCCAATGATTCAAAAAAACGGACGAGCGCGGATAGCGGAATCTGCCGACACTTATCTCGGCTTCCCAAAAGCCAGTCTCGAAGTCCTTCCAGTATTTTTGGTAGGCATTTTCAACATCAGCACCAGATTCAAGAAGACGCTGGAAGATGAGGTTCTTGATTAAGTCGGCGGCCGTGAGCTGGGCTCCCCGCGCGTTTAGGGTCTCGAAAATCTCCTGAGCATTTTCGTCTGCGGCAAGATCAATCACCACCAGTTGAACAAGTTCGCGAACCGAGCGCTCCATCGCAATAGCTCGCGCTTGCACCATTTCCGAGCCTTTTTCATTGAGCCATTCGCGAGATTGCTCGCAAAAGAAACGGTGGGCCTGCGTCATTCGCTCGTTGCGGGATTTGAGAGCCTCATGATCGACAGGAGCTATAGCGCCCATCACTTCATTGAAAGCAGGCCTATCCCGATTGGTCGGCCAAACCTTGAAGCGATCTTCCGGCTGCGAACAGAATGGTTCAGCATTGGAGACAAGGGGCTCGATACGTGCTGCCGAGGGTAACGCCTCAGCCGCGGTCAATTCCGCACTCAGCGCATCGAGCAACAGCTGCAGCGTGGTTAACCGTTGTTGCCCGTCGATTATCGTGCGCTGTTGCATCAGACCAGCTTGATTGGGCATTTGCTGCAACACGACGGCACCGAGGAAGTGCGGTTGATGCTTGTCGCTCGGATGGGCCAGCACACGCTCGGCAACGCGCTTCACATCCTCCCAAAGTGGTTCCCATTGCGTTTCTTGATTCCAAACATAAGGCCGCTGAAACAGTGGCACCACCAGCCGTTGCGGCTGCATGAACACCATTTGCGGTGTCCGAACCTGCGTTTCCATGCTTATCCCAATCTGCGCGCTTTATAAGTTGCTCAGCACCAGTTTACCGACTCGTTGAGTTCGTTGGCAACGGGCGATTGTGGCGCTGGCTTCCGCTTGCACTTCAGAGTCCCGCTCTTCGCAATGTGCTCTTCGAATGCAGAGTCGCAGAATCAGCTTGCCGGGATTACCGGCGCATTCGGATCATGCGGCCCAGGAACATGCCCTGCCGCGACGACGCCCGCTGCTCCGAGGACATGCTTTTCCTGATCGTCGAAAAAAATGTGCGCACCAATCGCCTTCAAGATCGGTGACTTCGAGTGGCCGCCGACGAAATGTGCCTCGTCAGCCGGTGTCCCCCAAGCCCTGAGCGTGCGGATGACCCGTTCATGCGCAGGTGCGTTCCGAGCCGTTACTAGCGCGATCCGAACCTTACTGACATTTCCTTCGTCGAGGAAAACCCGGCGCAAGGCCGACAGCTTATGAAGAAAGTTGCCGAACGGACCACGTGCCATTGGATTGCTAGCGTTGGCAATCTCATGCGCGAGGAAGGCCTCGAGACCCTGTTCTTTGTAAATGATGTCGGACTCAGCACCGAACACCACCGCGTCACCATCGAACGCGACGCGGACCTCGCCGGTTGGAGTTTCGACTTTATCCTTGGGCGCCACGCCAAGTCGCGCGGCAGCCGCACCTCCAGCGACGGCTCCTTTCACGTCCGCATCCATATTGGAGAGGAACAGGTCGATCCCCCACGCTGGTACGAAGTCCGACAGCGAGCGTCCGCTGGTGAAACTTCCGGTCTTGACGGCAAGACCGTAGTGATCAATTGACTTAAAGGCTCGAAGAGACAGATCGGGCGAGTTCTGCGACAGCAGGATCACTTCAACATACGGGGCCGTTCCGGGATCGTTCAAGGCGAGAAGCCGCTCCACAACTTCAAAGCCGGCACCCTTTCGCAGGATTATGTCCTCACGGTTCAGTTGCATCGCGGCATACGCCTTGACGCCCTCATCCTCGAAAATGCGATGCTCCTCCTCTAGGTCGAAGAGCGCACGCGTTGAGATGCCGATGCGTAGCGGGTTAGACCTTAGAGTATCCGCTGGATCGTCAGCCACTTGGGTCGTCAACGATGGTTTAGCGGTCACCACTGGCCTCGACTCCCTTGGACTATGCTCTGCCGAGCACTAATTTCACCTTTTTACAGTTCTAGCAGTGCCTGTACTAAAGTAGAAATCGCACCTATCGGAGCACGCCGCCAAATTTGCCACCGTTCCGTGGCCGCGAGCCCGAATAGCCGCGAATGACCTCTTAGCGGACGCGTCTCTGGCCCAAGCAGACTTCCCGGTCGAGGGCATCACCCCATTGCAAAGTGCGTGTCCTCCTACAGTGAACGACAATTCGGCCAACTTGATCAGTCCACAGCTACGCACGGTCGGGCGGGGAGCAATCGTGGGAGAACCTCAACATCTTGCCGACAGCCGTCAGATAATCGCCTAAAACTTGCTTCCAATATTGACTCCTACCATTAGTTGCGCTGGTAATGGCGTTTTTGGGGGGATCACTAATGGGTAGCAGCGGTTCCGGCCGGATCAGTGACTATCCCGGTTCATCCGGCACAGGCTCGGGCACATCGAAAGGTGGCGGTGACGGAAGTGCCGGAGGTTCTGATCGATGTGCTCAGGCTATCGCCGTGGCGCTCGAAGACATTGAGCACTGTGATTTCTACAAGGCAGGGGGCACCGTGCCCGCACCCGGCCAACAACTGCGAATAGCGCACAAGAAGCGCATCGTGGCGGAAACTGACGTAGGCATAACGGTCGGCAATCTCCCAACGGCGTACAATTATCTCGCCGGTTGCCTCAAAGATGGCTGGACGTACACCGGCACGGTTACGGCTTCGAATGGCTCGGGGGCCGTCGCCACGGTGTCGGCAGACTTTGCACCTTCCTCGCACCCATGACTGACACAACGAGAGTGCCTTTACTCGTCGGTGAAGTCTTCGTTGACTTTACGATCACGCCGCCTGGAACAGAAAACAAACTACGTCTTGGCGGCGTCGCCCATGCAGCTCGAGGCTTTTGGGCGCTAGGTCAAGCCTTCCGTGCAGCGGTTGTCATACCGAGCTATTTGGAGCAATTGACCCGCGACTACTTCGCGAAACTTGGATGTGTCGAGCTAGTCGTCCTGGGAATAGTAACGGGCGCTCCCAACATTACATTGATTTTCGACGCGACCGAGGTGGCGGAGCAAGGGTACGACACACCGCTGCGGGACGAAAAGGCCGTCCAGCTCAGCGACGTTTCAACGGCTTTGGAGCGCGCGGAAGATGTGCTGATATTTCCCGGCGCTTTCAGCTTGGCGGACGTGTGCGCGATGTTACCAACTACTGCTCGCTTACACTTCGATGTCGCCTACGACATAGAAACACCAAAGACGCTCGCCGAACTCAACAGATCGATTGAAACTGTTCTCATCTCAACGTCATCCCCGCTTTTTGCAAAGACTAAAGATCAAACCCTGAATGGCGTTGCCGCAGCCTTTGCGGGCTGCAAGCCGAAGTACGTTGTTCTCAAACAGAATCGTGGGGGCACGGAGTTGCTCGATTGCTCAAGCGCCGCCCCTCACACTGAGGCTCTCCCTGCGCAACTTGGAACAACAATCAATTCGGTGGGTGTCGGCGATGTCTTTGCGGCCGCATTTCTGACAGCCTTACCAGAGGGCGCAAATACCGCAGGCTGGCGGGCCACGTACGCTGCCGCAGCCTATTCTCAAACTACCTATCCAGATATTTTCAAGAAATACGTCGAGCGCGATCAAAGTCTTTCACTCGACGAGATGACATCGCTTTGGGGCACGTTCCTTCCGTGGAGCGCGCGACCGGCCTTGCAAATCTATTTTGCAGCGCCCGACTTTGCGAAAGCTGACCGTACAGCCATCGACGAGGCTCTGAACGCGCTGGCGTACCACAACTTTGCGCCCCGACGACCCGTTGTGGAGAACGGCGAGCTCCCGCCGAACTCGGACACCGCCACCTTACGTACCATTTATGAGAAGGATTGCGAACTCCTCAAGAAATGCACGCTTGTGTTTGCTGTGCCGACTGAGCGCGACCCTGGAACGCTCGTTGAAATCGGTCTCGCCATTGAGGCGGGCATTCCCGTCGTCACGTACGACCCTAGCAGCAAAAACAACAATACGATGGTGATCGCAGGCTCTTCATTCTACTCGTCCGACCTCGATGCCTGTCTCAACGCAACCTTTCAACTGCTCAGCCAAAGACAGAAGTGAGGCTTGATGGGTGCATTGCTCTTGTGTTCGGGCGGGCTCGATTCCACCACGGTCGGCTTCTGGCTGGTTGAAAAGCGAATTTCGTTTCAACCGGTCTTCTTCGACTACGGGCAGCACTGCGCCGAGAAGGAATGGGAAACGGTCCAAAAGGTGCTGCCAATCTCGGATCTAGTGTCGCCTGTTCTGCGGATCGACATTTCGAGCATCTATCAGCATTCAACGTCGAGACTGATCGCTGAGCCAAATCTATGGAAGGAACATGTCGAGGACGATGAGCTTTATATCCCCTATCGCACGCTTCTGTTCTTTTCCGTAGGTGCCTGCATCGCCCAAACACGCGGTTTCGACAGTGTCTACTCGGGCTTTATCAACAGCAATCACGCCAAAGAATTAGATTGTTCCGCTGCTTTCCTTAACAGTTTAGACTCACTTTCCCGTAATCTTGGACCGATCAGATTCGAGTTGCCTTTCCGAAACTGGAGCAAGGCTGACGTCGTCAGGCGTGCGAGCGAATTGAAGGTCCCTATTGGCAGAACATATTCATGTCAGCTCTTCAGCGACACGCCTTGCGGTGCATGTCCCAACTGCGTTGAGCGACTTACTGCGATTGAGTCGGTAAACCCATGAGCTTCCCGAAACCCGAGTGCGACGTTCTGCGTGCACTGAGCTCCGCGCGTCTCGTCGTGGAACTTGCCCAAGAGAAGGGCATAGTTCGCCATAACTTGTCGTATCGCGAGCCTCTCTACCACGTTGGCGCGATCCTAGCGGACGCGGCTCTTCAAGCGGGCCTCAATTACAGAACCGTTGTGAAGGTACGCATCGATAGGATCGTTCAGGATTTTCCTGAAGCTGCAACCCTGTCCGGGATGTTCAATGCGATTGCCTCCATTGGAGTTGCTGAGTTCTTGCGGTGGCATCATCACACTAAGGTGTCACGCTTTGTTTGCTTGGCGGAATTGCTCCGCAACGAAAGCATCGATGACTTTCATCAATTGCGGACATGGCTACAAAATCCAGCATGTCGAGAAAAGCTACGCGCGATCCACGGCGTGGGACCGAAGACTGTGGACTATCTCTGCGGCTTGGTTGGATTGGATTTCATCGCGGTTGACCGGCACATCAGAGCTTTTGCGAGCGAGGCCGGTGTGACGGCAGCAGACTACGATTATCTTCAAACCGTAATTTCGTATGCTGCGGACCTTCTGGGTGTTTCGCGACGACATTTCGATGCGTCGATTTGGACCTACGTATCCAACCAGAAGGCCGGCCCACAGAGACGGACTACTTTACAGCGGCCGTTTGCTGGGTCCATTGCCATCGCGTAGCTCACATGGGGTCAGCAGCGCCGTGCGGCGTCTGCTGTTGGTGCACAAAACAATACATGGCGTGATGTGTGAGTTTGAGTCCGCAATGCGAACCAAGCGGAACATCGCCGACGCCTATCCCAGCAGGCCGTCGAACTTGCCACCGCCCGGCGGCGGCGCATTGGTGCCTGCAGCTAGGCGTGAGCGCGCAAGCGCAGTCAAGCCAAATTCGCTCGCATATCTCACCACGTCGCTCGCGTGCTTGCGGACAATACTGACCATCGGGTTCATCGCCGCATCGCCGTACTTGGTCTTGATGATCATGCCGTTCATGATCGGATCGTTCGTCTGCATCTTCGCCAGCGCTTCGGCGGCCATGCGCCATTGCCCGAAGGCATGGCAATAGGCGGCGAGCGCGGGGACATCGATGCGGGTCAGCAGGCCCAGCCTGTGCAGTTCGGGGGCGGTCTTCCACCATTCATCGGCAGCGTAGCCGGTGATGAAGGGCGGCGGCTCGGGACATGTTTTCGGGACCAGCGGCTCGGGCTCCGGCCTCAGCTTCTGATGGCCGGGGTTGCCTCGGAGCAGTTTCAGATGCGTCGGAGTTCGGGGCGGGCCTGGCATCGGCTTCCCTCCTGTTTGGCCGGAAGTATTGCCCATTTCTGGCTGAGGCACGAGAGCCGAGCCGTAGAACATTTTTCCCGCAGGGATTCCGCATCCCTCGGGCGCTAATTTTGGAGCGCCGCCAGCGCTCGGAAACCGTTCGCATCTCATTCGGCGTCCTCCCCCCGGCCCCCTTGACTGGTAGGCCCCGTGGCGCGGAGCCGTGCTCGATGCGTCATTTCGCGGTGGCCGCTACCATTAGCGGAGCGATGCTCGAACACATCAGCGGGCTTCTAAAGGGCGCGCGTCTCAGAGAGGGCCAAAACTGCTCAGATCAGCTCAGATGGCGTGTCGGATAATTTAAAGCGCGCATCAGCTTGGCGTAGACGTTGCCGTGTTCGTCCAGCCTTCGCTGGCGGCTTTAAGCCGACGCGCCACCACATAGCAGGTGACGATAACTGTGCTCCGTCATCCATTTGGCGCGCGATAAATGACTGTCGAACGTCTTCCGGGCCCGACCACATTCGTGTTCCGGATCAAGATGCAGCACCACTCGTGCGATTTCCCGCCAGTCTGCACCTTCCGCATGCGCATCGAGCATGCGCAGATACGTGACGATGTGCTCCTTGTCGTAAGAGGTCAACACAGTACCGGAGGGCGCAATATCGGCGATATCGGGATCAAGCGGCGGCGTCTGCATGGTCGTTCTCGCAAGGTTGTTGATTGTCAACTTTGCCTCTGACTCCTTGGCATATTGATGACCCGCACCGGCGCCTGAGTTCGGGTCGAAGGCAACCTTCCCAAGGACGTTCGAAATCCTCTTGGGCATACTTTATTGAAAGTTGTTGCGCTTCATTGCTCGCTCCGGTGTTGGGGTAGCGGGTCATGTAACCCCAGCGCAACACTCGAATAACTTGTAGTCTTGACTATTGCGCGTTTAACGTGGGCGGGATTTGATCACCCCACCGGAATGATGACGCTGCGCTTTATTTGATCGTGTCTGCTACCGTTTCGAGGAAGCCATGATTGCGAATAGGTTGGTCGCGTCCATTTTGAGCGGCGTGATGTTATCATCTTGTGGCACGTACGTGCCCGAAAAACTTCTCATCACAAATGCCGAAGACGCAAACGGCATGTTCGAATCGGTAATTGTTAACAACGTCAAATGCGAGCTGCGGCTCGGCGTAAGGCGGGTCCTGGTAACATTCCCCGAAGGAGGTAGGTACAACGATGTTTCGTGGCTCGCTAGTTGGGGGGCACTAGTACCCGGAATCAGAGCTGAGTGATACGGCGGCCTTTGAAACGGCGTTGACGGACCTTTTTCTTGGTCCAGACGAAGGGCTCGGCTCTGTCGTTGTATGCGTTGA
>NZ_JASAUS010000066.1:0-45834 GCF_029953005.1 Bradyrhizobium sp. Mp27
ACAACCATAGACCCCATCAGGCCTTGGCAGGACAAACTCCCAAGGCCTTCGCCGCTACCAAGACCACCGCGATCCAATCAGCGAATTAGTGAACATCGACAGCAATGACGGCAGCACCAACTATCGCCGCTCGCAAAATTCCCCGACCCCCGCCGCGACGGCGCCCGCAATCAACTCCTGCCGCTCCGACGAGTTCATCTCCATTTCCTCGTCGCGGTTGATGATCGAGCCGGCTTCGAGCAGCACTGCCGCGCTTCTCGTTCGCGACAGCACGACGAGCCCGTCATAGCGGTAGACGCCGACATCCTTGTCGACCAGCTGGCGCCGGTAGCGGCCCATCACCGGCAGGGTGTATTGGCTGGCATAGTGCAGGCCCTGCTCCTTCAACTGCCTGCCGATCATCCGGGCCAGCCTCAGGCTGGTGGTGAAGTGCGGATTGCGCGCGGACACGAACAGCGAGTGACCGGAAAAACGGTCGCTGAAATAGCTCTTTGCGCCGTCGAATTCCCAGGTCTCGAGCAGCTTGTCCGGCACCGAATCGTGATGGATCGAGAGGAAGAGATCGGCCCGGCCGTCACTCGCGGCACCGACGCGCTTGAACAGGCTCGGCCGCGCCTTGCCGTCGGTGACGAGCAACCGGGTTGCGGTAAAGCCTTCGGATTTGAGTTTTGCCGTGACCAGCCTTGCCAGCCGGAAGTTGAAGCCGAACTCCGGATCATTGCGCGCGCTGAGCGCGCCGTAGGAGTCCGGGGTGTGCCCGACGTCGACGACGATCCGGAATTTTCGCGGCTCGCATTTCTCCGGTGCGGGCGCAGGCCTGGGCTTCGCTTTCGCAAGCTTCCGAGCCGGGGCAGCACGACCCGCGTCGATCGACGGAAGCAACAGTGCGACCAGCGACACGAGGAGAATTGCGACGATGCCCCGCCCCAACGACAAGTCCTACTCCGCTGCTGCGATCAGATCGGGCAGCTCGGACATAGCGTCCGCCGGGCCTGAGCCGGACTCGGTCAGGAACTTATTGTCCTCGGCGCGGAGCATCGCGGATCCTCCCGATTTGTCTTTCGGGAAGATTGGCGCGGACGCGGGAAGACGTCAACGCAAGAACGGCTTCGTGGGGTGGGTTGGCACGGCGTAACAGCCGTCTTTATCGCGGGTCGAAGGGGGGCGGATCATAGGGCTCCTATCCGCCCCCGTCGCAATTACCTGACGGTGACGGCGACTGTATATACCTTGCCATTATCCGGGTCGGTGGGGTCCGCCGTCACGCGCCGATACGTGAAGGAGTCTTCACCGACGTACCCCTTCTTGGATTGGTACACCACGCTGGTCAGCCGCACGGTCTTGGCCTCTCCGCTTCTCAATTTGCGTTGCCCGGTGCTCGCTCGCGTCGTCACGGCGCCGCTCTTCGGCGGAGTCACGATTTCAATGCTGACGGGCCAGACCTTGCCACTGGCGTCGACGCGCCAGTGTCCTCCGCATTTGCAGATTTCCTTCGCTTCGCCCGATTTAACGACGAGCGACGTGTTCCCCCCGCCCGCATGTGCGCCACAGAGGATTCCGAAGAACAGGACGAGCCCCGCGGTGATTTTGATCAAGAAGGCCGTCGGTAGGCGTACCTGGTAGGTTGTCATTCCAAAAGTCTCCAATGAAAAAATCTTAGAGTTATTGTATGGGATCGTTCCGGCTGGCGAGGCCGATGCATTCGGACCTGGCTATCTCAATGTCCTCGCGACTCGAAATCCAACGTTGCTCACGCGTCCTTCGGACTGCACGCCATATCGGCTCCCCGCTTCGACTGCATCCGCCTTGCTGACCCAGGACCCTCCCCTGAGAACACGCTGCTCGCATCGGCCTTTCAGCCAAGGACTCCCGTCCACAGGCGCGCCCTCATAAGTGTCGTTGACGCAATCCTCGACCCATTCCCAGATATTGCCGTGCACCTGATAGAGGCCCCACGGATTCGGCTGGAAGGAATCGACAGGAGCCGTCTTTTGCCCGGAGGCACCCTTTGCATTCTTGTCCTGGCTGGCCTTGTCATCGTAGTTGGCCTGCCCCCGAGACACCGAGGCTCCCCACCAGAACGATGACGTCGTTCCCGCTCGCGTCACATATTCCCGCTCGGCTTCACTCAGGAGGCGGTACGTCTTGCCGGTGCGGGCCGACAACCAGGCTGCATAGCTCTTGGCATCCGACCAGGAAATGTTGATCGCCGGTCGTCTCCCGCGGCCCCAACCGTTGTCCCAGGGCTTGTACCCATTGCATCCCCCATCGGCGACGCAGGCGTCCCATTCCGCAAACGTGACAGCGTAACGGCCAACCGCGAATGAATGGGCGAACGTCACCTTGTGGCGAGACGATTCCGTGGTGCGCTTCGATGCACTCTCCGACACCCCCATCATGAAGACGCCCGGCGGGACCACGACCATCTCCGGACACTTTTCACATTCCTTGAAGCTGGCCCTCTGCTTCAGAGCCGCCTCTTCCGAATCGGACAACACCTTGATGCCGAGCGCAATCGATCCTTCGCGCTGCGGGGTCACGTCTACGGCTGGGAGCGTGGCATTGGTGGAAGCCAACTGCGTCCCTTGGAGTGCCTTGAGCCGCTCGCGAACCTCTGCCGACCGCGAGCTTTCGGGAAATTTGCTCAGAAATTCTTCGAACATGGCCGGCGACCGGCCGTCCTTTATCGCGTTCCAGACGATCTCATCGGTTGCAAGCGCGGGCGGAGGAGGTGCCGCTGCCGCCGCACGCTCCTTCTTCAGCTCGTCACGACGCGACAGTGCGGCGGCGACGTGCGAACTGCTGGAATATTTTGCGGAATACTCCTCGAAGATCGCGGGGTCGTGCGACTCCTTGATCGCGTTCCAGACGATCTCATCTGCAGGCGGAGGTGGCGGCGCTTGAGCAGCGGCGATCTCCTTCCGCAGGTCGTCCCCGCGCTGTCGTGCGGCTGCGATGTGCGGGCTCGCCGCATATTTACTCACGAATTCATCGAAGATCGCGGGATCGCGCGATCCCTTGATCGCGGCCCAGACGATGTCCTCGGCGGCGGGAGGTGGCGGAGCTTGCGTGGCGGCAATCTGCTTTTTCAGCTCATCCCTGCGCCTCTGGGCGTCCGCCAGATGCGGGCTTGCCGGAAACTTGCTGGCGAAATCATCGAAGATTGCCGGATACGTCGAGCCTTTGATGGCATCCCAGACGACCTCGTCGGCGGTCGGAGGCGGTGGAACGCGGGCGGCAGCGGCGGCGATCTGCTTTTGCAGCTCGTCGGCACGCGATTGCGCCTCGGCTCGATGCTTGCTGGAGGGAAACTTACTGAGGAAATCATCGAAGATCGCGGGATAGTTCGAATCCCTGATCGCCGTCCAGACGATTTCGTCGGCGGTCGGCGGCGGGGGTATGCGCGCGGCAGCCGCAGCTTGCGCCTGCTTGAGCTCATCACGCCGTGATTCGGCCGCCTTCAGATGTGGCGTCGTCGGAAACTTCGCGATGAACTCCTCGAACACGGCCGGATAGGTCGAATCCTTCACGGCGTTCCAAACGATGTCATCCGTCGTTGGCGGTGGCGGCAGTTTCGGTGCATCGACGATCGAGATGACAGAGCCGCCCAGTGATCCATAGACGAACGGCTCCTGGTGACGATTGGTGACCTTCAGCACTTCGTCGCGAACTCGGCCGAATGCAATCCTCAAGTCCAAGCCGGGAGCGGCGATGTTGTGCAGCAGCGCGGCCGTGAAGGGACTGTTTTTGGCATCGCCGTCCAACGCAACCGATCCGGCCTTGGCCGCGAAGGCAATCAGCGTATCGGATATCGCGGGCTCGACCTTCGCCAACCCGCGACCGATCGATCGGGACGCTATGGTTCGCTTCATGGTCTTCAAGAACGGGTTGTCCCGGCACGCATCCAGGATGACGAGGCGAAGCCGCTTGGTGGGCTCGATCGATTTCAGAATGCGATCGAGGGAAATAGCCTCATCCTCGATGTCGAAATCGCGGGACAACTTCGCGTCGACGGGGATGACGTAGTTTGCACCATCGACCTCGATGCCGTGGCCGGCGAAATAGACGACGGCCACATTGGCATCGCTTGCCATCTCGGCGAAATCGCTGATTGCGCGCCGCATGTCTGAAATCCCGAGATCACGGCGGGCATCGACCGCGGAAAATCCTGCAGATCTGAACAGGGAGGCAATCTCGGCGGCGTCATTCCGGGGATTCGGAAGGCTCGGGACATTCCGGTACGACGAATTGCCAATCACCAGAGCGACGCGCTTTTCGGCCAACGCCTGACCTGCGAACCCGCAAAAAACGAGCGCAAGAATGGTAGCCGCCACCCAGCGCATAATTCCCCCCAAATCGCCCTTTGCGAGTATATCGCTGGTTGTAGCCCCTGCAAGCAGCACCACGAGCCCACATCATTCGACGGGGGCAATACCAAGTCCGTGATTCAGGTCACTGAGCGATTGGCGACGGTGGCGACTTAAACCGGCCTTTCCCCCTTCACCGTCACGCGCGTGCCCGAGCGCGTATGCGGCCAGTAGTCCCACATTGCGCGGTGCTGGGTGCAGCGGTTGTCCCAGAACGCGATGGCGTTCTCGGTCCAGCGGAAGCGACACTGGAACAGCGGGTTCTCGGCGTGCTGGTAGAGATAGGCGAGCATCGCGTCGCTCTCGTCGCGCGGGATGCCGTTGATGTGGCGGGTGAAGCCGCGATTGACGTAGAGCGCCTTGCTGCCCGTGACCGGGTGCGTGCGCACCACCGGATGCTCGGCGCTCGGATAGGACGGACGATCGGCGACGCCGTAATTGGCGTAAAGCCCGCGATAGATCGGCTCGCCGTCGTGCAGCGCGGTCAGCCCGTCGAGATAGGCCTTCATCCGGTCCGACAGCGCCTCATAGGCCGCGTACATGTTGGCGAACAGCGTGTCGCCGCCGCGCGGCGGGCACTGCTTGATGTAGAGGATCGAGCCCATCGGCGGCTCGAGATCGCAGGACACGTCCGAATGCCAGCCCTCGCCGTTCGCTCGCGGCGAGTTCTTGTCGGCGTAGATCTTCATCAGCGCGGGATCTTCGTCCTCGTGCGGCGCGGCGGGATGGAAATGCAGCTCGCCGAACTTGCGGCCGAACGCGAGATGCTGTTTTGGCGTGATCTCTTGATCGCGGAAGAAGATGACGAGGTTTTCGGCGAGCGCGCGGTGGATCTCGTCCATCTGCCGGTTGGAGCGGGCATCGCCGGACACGAGCTTGCCGATGTCGACACCGGAGATTTCTGCACCGATGATGGGGGTGAGCTTTTCGACCGCGATGGTCTCGTAAGCAGCGCCTTCCTCAGCCGTGTGGCGATAGCGCGGACCTTGCTTGCCGGATAGCGAGCTCATGGGTGTTGCTCCCGATCATTCTTGATTGGGAGCCATCGTAGCCCGGATGGAGCGAAGCGCAATCCGGGAACGGTCGTTGGTGGGCTGCGCCCCCGGATTTCGCTGCGCTCCATCCGGGCTACGACCGCGCAAAAAATAAGGCGGGTTACGCTTCGCGAACCCGCCTTACGATTCCAATGTTTGGGAGAGGCCTACTCCGCCGCGGTTACCGGGACCCTGGCGCCCTGGCCGTAGCGCTGCTCGATGTAGTCGATCACCAGCGCCTTGAAGTCGGCGGAGATCGTGGGCCCACGCAGCGTGCGGAACTTCTTGCCGTCGACGAAGACAGGCGCGGCCGGCGCTTCGCCGGTGCCGGGCAGCGAGATGCCGATATTGGCGTGCTTGGATTCGCCGGGGCCGTTGACGATGCAGCCCATCACCGCGACGTTGAGCTCTTCGACGCCGGGATATTTCGTCTTCCAGCTCGGCATCTCGTCGCGGATGAAGTCCTGGATCGAGCGCGCCAGCTCCTGGAACGTGGTCGAGGTGGTGCGGCCGCAGCCGGGGCATGCCGCGACCAGCGGCACGAAGGTGCGGAAGCCCATGGTCTGCAGGAGCTCCTGGCCGACCTGCACCTCGCGGGTGCGGTCACCGCCGGGCTCGGGCGTCAGCGAGATGCGGATGGTGTCGCCGATACCCTGCTGCAAGAGGATGCCGAGCGCAGCCGAGGACGCGACGATGCCCTTCGAGCCCATGCCGGCTTCGGTCAGGCCGAGATGAATCGCGTAGTCGGAACGGCTGGCGAGATCCTGATAGACCGCGATCAGATCCTGCACCGCCGACACCTTGGCGGACAGGATGATGCGATCCTTGGGCATGCCGAGCTCTTCGGCGCGCGCGGCCGAGAGCAGCGCGGACTGCACCATCGCCTCGCGCGTCACCGCGCGCACATCGCGCGGATTGGCGGACGCGGCGTTCTCGTCCATCAGCTTGGTCAGCAGTTCCTGGTCGAGCGAGCCCCAATTGGCGCCGATGCGGACCGGCTTGCCGTTCTTGTTCGCGATCTCGATGATGTCGGCGAACTGGGTGTCGCGCTTGTCCTTGAAGCCGACATTGCCGGGATTGATGCGATATTTGGCGAGCGCTTCGGCGCAGGCCGGATAGGCCGCGAGCAGCTTGTGGCCGATATAGTGGAAGTCGCCGATCAAGGGCGTCGTGATGCCACGCTTGGCCAGGCCATCGCGGATATGCGGAACGGCAGCAGCGGCCTCCTCGCGGTCCACGGTGATGCGGACCATTTCGGAGCCGGCGCGCGCGAGCGCTGCGACCTGGGCGATGGTGCCGTCGATGTCGGCGGTGTCGGTGTTGGTCATCGACTGCACGACGATCGGCGCACCGCCGCCAACGGCAACGTCGCCGACCTTGACCTGGGTGGTCCGGTGCCGGGGCGCCGGGCCCGCGATGTCGGAATCGAGAGGGTTTTCGAGCTTGTTCATGGGGTCCAAATATCAGGTTTTGGTGACGTTGAGCAATGCATCGCGCGGCGCCGCAGCCGTTGAGCTGGGACGGTTAACCAGAAAAAGCCCAGCAATTACAAGGATCGCAGCGGCCCCGAATGTCAGGCTCAAGGTGTCGTGCATGATGAAATAGCTACCCACCACGCCAAACAAAGGGGTGATGAAGGTAAAAGCCGACAATTTGCTGGCCGAATAGGTCTTCACCAGCGCGAACCAAAGCGTGAACGTGGTTCCGACCACCCAGATCGCCTGGAAGGCCCTCAGGCCGAGCGACAGCGGCGACGGGGTCTGGGTGATGGTCTCCCCGAACAGCCAGGCGGCGGTGCCCAGGATCGGGATCGAGGTCGCGACTTGATAGCCGAGTGCCTTTTCCGGCGCCGCGAAGCGCAGCCTTGTGCCCTTGGCGACCAGCGTGGTCGCCGCCCACAGCCCTGCGCCGGCCACGATCAGGAGGTCGCCGAGCAGGATGTGCGAATCCACATTGGGCTGCGGCACGCCGATCGCGAGCGCAACTCCGGCAAAGCTCACAGCCAGCCCCAGCCATTGGGTGCCGCCGAGCCGCTCGCCGAGCACCTGGTAGGACCCGAGCGCGACGAAGAACGGCGCCGTGTAGAGGAACACCACCGCGCGCGAGGCCGAGGTCAGGCGCAGGCCCTGGAAGATCAGCACGAACTCGACGCCGAACATCAGCCCGGCGACCAGGCCGGCCTTCCACGTGCCATCGCGCTCGAAGAATTTGACGCCGCGCAAGCTGCCTATAATGAACAGCACGGGCAACGCACCCATCGAGCGGATCATCGCCTGGAGCATCGGCGGCACCTCCGGCAGCACCAGCTTCACCGCGATCTGATTGAAACCCCAGGTCAGGCACAGCATGAGCATCAGGGCGATGGCGCCGGCACTGAGGGGGCGACCGGCGGACGGTATGGCTTGTGGTGAGGACATTTCTTCCCGAATACCGGCTAGCGCCGTTGTTGCTTTATGCAGCTTTCTGACAATGGGCGCAGACACCCGTGATCTCCACCACGGACAGTTTGGGCGCGAAGCCCGAGCTGCGCGCCGCGGCATTGAGGTCCTTGGCGAAGGACGCCGACGGGATCTCGCCGACCAGGCCGCAGCGCTCGCAGATCAGGAACGCCACCGCCGAGGTCGCGTCGTGGTCGTGAGCGGCGCAGGCGAGATAGGCGTTGCGGCTTTCGATGCGGTGCACGAGGCCGTTGGCCATCAGGAAATCGAGCGCACGGTAGACCGTGATCGGCGCCGGCCGCGGCATCGACTTTGCCAATTCGTCGATGATCTCATAGGCGCCGAGCGGCCGGTGGCTGGAGAGCAGCGCCCCCAGCACCTGGCGGCGGATCGGCGTGAATTTCTGCGCGCGAGCCTCGCAAACCGTCTCGGCGTGCGCCAGCGCGTCCGCGGTGCAGCGGCCGTGATCGTGGTCAGGCGTCGGAAATGCCGGCTTTGCGAGGGTCATGTGGCCTGCCTTCTAGCATTTCGGCCGTGGAACCCAAAGCGCGACCGGGAATGCGCCTGTCAGCCATGCTCTTGCTGCGGGACAGCGTCCCGCTAATCCGCCACGAAATAATCATAAGCTTGCTTATTATAGTCAAGCTCATTGGAGACAACGTTATGACCCGCGGGTCCGTCGACCAGAACTTCCTGTTCACGCTCGGTGAACTCTACCGCCTCCTGCGGGTCTATGCCGACAAGGAGGCATCGCGCTTCGGCATCACCCGCGCGCAATGGGCAGTCCTGGCCAAGGTCGAGCGCAGCGAGGGCATGAAGCAGTCGGAACTCGCCGAGTTGCTAGAGATGCAGCCGATCACGCTGACGCGCCTGATCGACAAGCTCTGCGACAGCGACTGGATCGAGCGCCGCAGCGACGCCTCGGACCGCCGCGTCAAGCGCCTCTACCTCAAGAAGGCCGGCCGTGCGCTGCTCGGCAAGATGAGCGGCCTGAAATCGGAACTCACGGCGAACGCACTCGACGGCATCAGCCCGGCGGACGCCCACCGCCTCCTCACCCAACTCGAATCCATCAAGGAAAACGTGCGTAACGCGATCCAGACATCCGGCGCGGAACAAGCGCGTAAGGAGCAGCGCTATGGCTGATCAGGTCCTCAAGTTCCAGCCCGAGCAAAAGAGCGACAGCGGCAAGCCCACCAAGAAAGCCGGCACCGATCCGCGCCGCCGCCTGGTGGCGGGCCTGCGCCGCTATCGCCGCTTCCTGCTCCTGGTCGTGCTGCCGCTCGTCGTCGCCGTCGGCGGCCTCACCTTCTATCTGAACGGCGGCCGCTATGTCGGCACCGACGATGCCTATGTCGGCGCACAGAAGGTCCTGGTGACGCCCGACATCTCCGGCAAGATCCAGAAGGTCGTCGTGAGGGAAGGCCAGATCGTCAAGCAAGGCGACGAGCTGTTCGAGATCGATCCCGTGCCGTTCCGCCTCGCGGTGGACGAGGCCAGGGCGCAGCTGATGCAGGCGCAGTCGACCTATGACAACCTCCGCGCCAACATCAAGATCTACGGCGACATGCTCAACCTCGCGCAACAGGGCGTCGACCTGAAGCAGCGCGACGTCGAGCGCAAGCAGGCGCTGGTGAAGAACAGCTACGGCTCGCAGCTCGACCTCGACAATGCGGCGAACGCCCTGGTCACGTCAGGTTCGATCGCGCAATACGTCAAGCAGCAGATCTCGACGGCCAAGACGCAGCTGCTCGGCGACACCGACCTGCCGCTGGAGAAATTCCCGCCTTACGCGCAGGCCAAGTCCAAGCTCGAGAACGCCGAGCGCAATCTCGACCACGCCGTGGTGCGGGCGTCGATGAGCGGCGTTGCGACGCAGGTCGAGCAGATTCAGCTCGGCCGCTACGTCACCGCCGGCACGCCGGTGTTCTCCATCATCGACGTCGCCCACCCCTGGGTCGACGCCAATCCGAAGGAGAGCGACCTCACCTATGTCACCGAGGGACAGCCTGTGACCCTCGAGGTCGACGCGTTCCCGAACCACGTCTTCAAGGGCAAGATCGGCTCGCTTTCGCCCGGCACCGGCGCGCAATTCGCGATCCTGCCGCCGCAGAACGCCACCGGCAATTTCGTCAAGGTGGTGCAGCGCGTGCCGATCAGGATCTATTTCGACGAGACCGACAAATACGTGCGGAAGCTGAAGGCCGGCATGAGCGTCTACGCCACCATCGACACCGGCCACAAGCGCTCGCTCGCCGGCCTGTTCGGATTGTCGGCGACGGCGAACCAAGACAAAGATTGAGACAAGGACTGATCCGATGTCCGGCCCCAATGCCAGCCTGATGGTTCCCGGCCTGCGCCGGAACATGGTGACGATCTGCGCCATGACCGCGACCATCATGCAGGCGCTGGACACCACCATCGCCAACGTCGCCTTGCCTTACATGCAGGGCACGCTGTCGGCCTCGCAGGACCAGATCAACTGGGTTCTGACCTCCTACATCGTCGCCGCCGCGATCATGACGGCGCCGGTGGGCTGGATCGCCAACCGCTTCGGCCGCAAGCGCATCTTCATCATCTGCGCCGCCGGCTTCACCTTCGCGTCCGTGCTGTGCGGGCTGGCGCAGGACATCAACCAGATGGTGCTGTTCCGCCTGCTGCAGGGCGTGTTCGGCGCAGCCCTGGTGCCGCTGTCGCAATCGGTCATGCTCGACTATTACACGCTCCAGGAGCGCGCCAAGGCGATGTCGATCTGGGGCATGGGCGTGATGATGGGCCCGATCATGGGGCCCTCCCTCGGTGCCTGGCTGACCGAGACCTATTCCTGGCACTGGGTGTTCTTCGTCAATTTGCCGTTCGGCGTGATCACCGTGCTCGGGCTGATCATCTTCATGGACGAGACCAGGAAGGATATCAGCCTCAAATTCGACTGGTTCGGCTTTGCCGCGCTGGCGGTCGCGATCGGCTCGCTTCAACTCGCGCTGGACAGGGGCGAGCAATTGGGCTGGCTCGAATCCAATGAGATCATCGCGGAATTCATCGTCTCGGCCGTCGCCTTCTATTTCTTCCTCGCGCACTCCTTCACGACCTCGACGCCGTTCATCCGTTTCGCGCTGTTCAAGGATCGCAATTTCGTCACCGGCTGCATGTTCATGGTCGTGATGGGGCTCGTGCTGTTCTCGACCATGGCACTGGCCTCGCCCTACATGCAGAACGTGATCGGCTATCCCATCATTACCGCCGGCCTGCTGCTGGCGAGCCGCGGCTTCGGCACCTTCTTCGCCATGATGCTGGTCGGCCGCATGATGCGCTATATCGAGGCGCGCACGCTGATCATCACGGGCCTGACGCTGACCGCGGGCTCGCTGTTCCAGATGACCGGGTGGACCGACCTGACCCAGGTGCCGGAGATCGTCACCGTCAGCGTCATCCAGGGCTTTGGCTTCGGCCTCGTCTTCGTGCCGCTCTCGACGGTGGCGTTCCTGACCTTGTCGAACGAGCTGCGGACCGACGGCACCGCGATGCTGACCCTGATGCGCAACGTCGCGAGCTCGGTCGGCATCTCCGTCGTCATCGCCGAGCTGACGCAGGGAACGCGGCGGACCTACGCGATCCTGTCCGAGTATATCAACCCGTTCAACCACGCGCTCCAGATGCCCAGCGTCAGCGGCATGATCAATCTCTCCACCGACGCCGGCCGCGCCATGGCCGACAGGATGGTCAGCGTGCAGGCGCAGATCATCGCCTTCGCACACGACTATATGCTGGTGATGATCTTCATCCTCTGCACCATCCCGCTCGCCTTGCTGATCGGCTCGACCAAGGCCACGCTGCGCAAGCAGGCCGCCGGGCCGGAACATGCGGTGATGGAGTAAGTCTCGTGCCCCGGACGCAGCGCAGCGCTTCTTCAGCGGTGCGCTGCAGAGCCGGGGCCCATGTTCACGGCAAACTGGGTCCCGGTTCTGCGGCGCAGCGTTACACGCTGCACCGCGCCCGGGACACGAGAGCTTCTACAACAATTCCTCACAGCCCAGATCGTCCACCGCCATCATCACCCGCTCCAGATTATTCCACCAGATCAACGGGGGGAGTTTGATGCTCCACTGCCAGACCGGCTTGGTGATGTGCCAGAGCACCGACAGACGATAATCCTGATCGAGCGCGCCGCGCGTGTAGCTGCTGACGCCGTTGGCTATCAGCGTCTCGTGATAACGATTGAGCAGCGCCCGCTCGAGTGCCTGCCTGCGATCTGGATACCATTGCATCGCCATCATGTAGGCGAGGTCGGTGGTAGGCACATTGATGCCCCAGAGGTCGAAATCGAAGATGCGCACGCTATCCGCGACGCTGGCGCGCGGAAGCAGAAAATTCCAGGTATGCGCGTCGCCGTGAGTGATCGTAGCGTGGCGGCGAGAGTGGTAACGCTGGGATAGCCGGGCCGACTGATCGATGAGGCGGCGGTAGAGGACGCGGCGCTCTTCGCTGAGGCGGTCGCCGAGCAGGTCGGCGAAGCGATCGTAATGGCCGGCGAAGGTCTCCATGTGGCTTGCGCTGTCCTCAGCGCTCGCCCAGGTGCCGACGGTCTCGCCGAGACCGGGATGGTCCCACCACGCTGCATGCATGCGGGCCAGCGTGGTGACGATCGCCATCGCCTGCGCGCGCGAGGGCGGCAGCGGCCATTGCGTCGCGATCTCATGGCTGTCGGTGAGGTCCTCGAGCAGTAGATGCCAGGTCTGACTTTCTTCGTCGAAATGACCGTCGAAACAGCGCGGCACGAGCCCCGGCGGCATCTGCGGGGCAAGCTTCGTGTAGAAGGTCACTTCGTGCCGGCCGCCATTGCAAGCGTCTTCGCGAAGGCGGAATGCGCGGTCTTCAGGATCAGGGATTGCGGCGCACCAGCAGACTCGCCGACATAGCGCAAGCCGAGTCGCACGATGTGCGACAGGATCGTGTCACGCTCATGCAGCACCTTCACTTCGCGGACAGCGCCACGATCCAGCGCGCCTGCCTTACGTAGCGCAGCTGTAAGCTGAGCAGGCTCAGTGATCCCCGTCAGTTGCGGATTCGTCATGAAAGCCACGATGCCCCCGTCTCGCGCCATACTGCACGATCACGACCCCACGCACCAGCCGCAGACCTCGCACCCGGCTCAAGCCGCAGCGGTCGAGTCGCGCACGGTGCGGACGACGACGGACCGCAGCGATTCCAGGTTGGCCGCCATGCCCGCGATCGCCTGCCTCACCTCCGTGGCGCGCGCGTCCACCGAGGCGGCGTCGCGGCTGACATTGGCGATCTTGGCCGAGACCTCCTTCGCAGCGGATGCCGATTCGGAAATCGACCGCGCGATCTCCCGCGTTGCGGAGTCCTGCTCTTCCATCGCCGCCGCGACCGAGGTCGCCACGCCGTCGATCTCGACGATGTGGCCTCCCATCGTCTCGACGGCATCGACTGCGGCCTTCGTCGAGGCCTGCACCTCGGCGATCAGGCGCCCGATCTCTTCGGTGGATTTGGCGGTCTGGTCGGACAGGGATTTCACTTCGGCCGCAACCACCGCAAAGCCGCGGCCAGCCTCGCCGGCCCGCGCGGCCTCGATCGTGGCATTGAGGGCCAGGAGGTTGGTCTGGCCGGCGATGCCGCCAATGAGGTCGGAGGCTTCCGCAATCTTCTTCACCGCGCCCGCCAGCGCCTGGATGGTCGAACGCGCCTGCTCGCGGCCCGCGACCGCCGATTTCGTGACCGTGCTGGTCCGTGCCACCTGCGTTGCGATGTCCCGGATCGAGGCGCTCAGTTCTTCGGCCGCGGCCGAGACGGTCTGCGAGCTACCCAGCGCCTGGGTGGACGCCGAGGCCACCGCCTGCGACTCCGCGGACAGCGACCGGGCGATCTCTGAGAGGCTGGAGGCGGCCCGTTCGACGCCCTGGCTTGCCACGCTCGCGGAATCGACCGAGCGGCCGGTCTCGCGCTCGACGGTCTCGGCCATCTGGTGCAGGGCGCCACGCTTGGCCGTCGCGGCCTCCTGCTCCTTCTGCAACTGCTCCTCGCGCAGGCGCGAATTCTCGATCGCCCCCTGCTTGAACACCTGGAGCGCACCCGCCATCGACCCGACCTCGTCCTGCCGGTGCGCGAACGGGATGTCGGCGGCGAGATCGCCGGTCGCGAGCTTCTGCATCGTGTCCGTCATGCGCACGATCGGGCGCACCACGCCAAGCGCGACCCCGAGCAGGCCTGCGGCAATGAAGGCCAGGACGGCCGCGGAGACGCCGAGGAGAATGTAGAGGATCGAGCTGTCGCGTTCGGCGGCCAGCTTCTCCATGTCGGCATTCTGCTTGTTGGCGCTCTCGACGATGCTGTCGATGACGGCGCGGTGCGCAGTATAGGCGCCCTTGAGCTGCGCATAGGCGCGTTCGGCGCCGGGCACGTCCTTGGCTTTGAGGGCCGGCAGGAGCTGGTCGGACAGAAGCTTCCAGAACTTCTGGACCTCGGCGTCGGATTTCGACACCAGCGCCGTCTTCAGATCGGTGGAGAGGCTGGAGGTGGTCCAGAATGCCTTGCGCTCGTCGTAATCCTTGCGGAGCTGGACCAGGCGTTCGCCATGGGCCGACAGCTGGTCCGGCTCGCGCATGGCGAGCGTGGCCTCGAGATAGGCTTCGATCACATATTCGGGCGGCGGCAGGATGTCCGCGATGAGGTCGTTGCCGAGCTTGATGTCGGAATAAAGCGGACCGCCGACCTTGAGCTCGCGCAGGGCGTAAAGGCTGGTCGAGACGACGGCAGTAAAGCCGATGGCGAGAACGATCCCGAATGCAATGACCGCAGAAGAAAGCGAGAGACGAATTTTCATGGAACAATCCAATGGCGCGGGTCGAAATCCGAACGGACCCTAAACAACTGCGGTAAACACGGGATTGCTTCGCGCGGAAATTGTATCCCGCGGACACCGGAAAATTACGGAAACAGGACGTCAATCGGTTGTTTTTGAGTCAGCGAGACCGACTCGGGGCACGAACAGAAACGTCTCAGGCCCGATGAAACGCAGCAACCAGCTCAGTTGCGCTGGATGAGAAGTGCGTGGCGGCTGTCGATATCGCCGCCACGCGTTGCTACCTCACATGTCAAAGAAGACCGTCTCGTCGTCGCCCTGAAGCCGCAGGTCGAGCCGATAGACCGCCTTCCCCGCCTCGCGCGCCGCGATCAGCGTCGCGCGGCGATCGGCCGGCACCAGTCCCAGCACGGGATCGGCGGCATTGCCGGCCTCGTCGCTGAAATAGATGCGGGTGTAGAGATGCCGCAGCATGCCGCGGCCGAACACCGCAAGGACGATGTGCGGCGCCTGTGGCTTGCCGTCGGGATCGGGCACCGCGCCCGGCTTGATGGTGTCGAAGGAATAATTGCCGTCCTTGTCGGTGCCGCAACGGGCAAAGCCGCGGAAGCTCGCATTCGGCAATGCGCGCTTGTCCTGGGGGTCGGCGAAGCGGCCCTGCGCATCCGCCTGCCAGATCTCCAGCATGGCGTCGGGCACCACGACGCCGTCGCCGTCGAACACGCGGCCTTCGATGCGGACGCGATCCCCGGTGACGTCGGGCGTCAGCGTCGAGTTGGTGAACGCGTCGTTCCAGGCGTATTCGCCGGTCGGTGTCAGGCCGTATTTGAAGAACGGACCGACGGTCTGCGATGGGGTAATACCGTTGTCCTGCACTTAAGTGTTCTCCATTGGCGTGGCGTTCTTGCCGCGCAGCACGATGTCAAAGCGGTAGCACAGCGCCCATTCGGGCTGCGTGTTCTCGAGGTCGAATGACGACACCATCCGCGCCCGCGCCTTCTCGTCCGGCACCGAGTTGAAGATCGGGTCGAACGGGAACAGCGGGTCGTTCGGGAAGTACATCTGCGTAACGAGGCGCGTGACGAAGGAATGGCCGAACACCGACAGATGTATATGCGCGGGGCGCCAGGCGTTGTGGTGATTGCCCCAGGGATAGGCGCCAGGCTTGATGGTGACGAAACGGTAGTAGCCGTCGGCATCGCTCACGGTGCGGCCCGCGCCGGTGAAGTTCGGATCGAGCGGCGCCGGGTGCTGGTCGCGGACGTGAACGTAACGTCCGCAGGAATTGGCCTGCCAGATCTCGACCAGCGAATTCGGCACGCCGCGGCCGTCCTCGTCGCGCACATGGCCATGCACGATGATGCGCTCGCCGATCGGCTCGCCGGTATGCTGGGTGGTGAGATCGGCATCGCCCTCGCGCACGGTCTCGTGGCCGTAGACCGGGCCGGTCAATTCCGACAGCGTGTGGCGCATCGGGATCAAGGGCTTGTTCGGCGCGCGCTTGATCGAGCTCTTGTATTCGGGCGACAGCGGCAGCGGATGCGCCTTGTTGCTGTCGACGGGATAGATGAATGTCATTGGCGAACTCCTCCCCGGCCATTTTGCTCCGGCCGGTCAACGCTTCCCCGATCATTATAGAACATAACTAATCTAGGGAAGCGGGTTTGGCAGGCGTCCTGCGCCGGCAGGACCACGCTATTTGATCGGCGGACGCGGCAGCACGGCCTCACCGGCCTCCAGCCGGTAGGTGTGGTCGAGCGAATACCAGGGGGTCGGGACGTCTCGTGCGGTCGGATGCGGCGTGTCGTGGCGCTGGAACTTACCGATCAGTGCCTGCGTCACCCCGAACTGCACGTCGCTGTCGATATGCGGGTCGGCGGGGTCGTAGACCTGCGAGATCAGCACCTTGAATCCGGGCTTGAAGATCAGCGCGTGCAGATGCGCGGGCCGATAGGGATGCCGGCTCTGCGCCTCCAGGAGGCGGCCGACCACGCCGTCGGTCGGGATGGGGTAGCCGACCATCATCACCGAGCGGAAGGCGAAGCGCCCATCCTGGTCAGTCGTGAACTTGCCGCGCAGGTTCATGTCGGCCTGCTCGGGGTCCTGGTTCTCATAGAGCCCGACCGGCGAGGCGTGCCAGACATCGACCTCCGCACCCGTGACGGGACGGCCGTCCCTGTCGACGACGCGGCCGCTGACGAACAGCGGCGCACCCGGCGTTTCCGAGCGGACGATCGAGCCGCCATTCTCGACCCGCGGCGAGTTCAGCCGCCAGAACGGGCCGAGCAGCGACTGATCGGTTTCGGTGTTGCCCTGATCGCCGTTGTTGAGCAGGCACACCAGCGGCGAGACGCCGAGCGAGCCCGCCATGAGCACGACTTCGTTGTGCGTGTCGGTCGTGAGCTTGCCGAGCTCGGCCACGATCGCGGTCACGTCCCGGAACTCCTTCTCGGTCAGGCGGACATCGCGGACGAAGGCGTGCAGATGCTTGACCAGCGAGACCATGATCTGGCGCAGCCGCGGATCGGACGTCCGCTCCATCACCGCCAGTGCCGCGGCCGTGACGTCCTGCTCGCGCTCGATGATCATGGGACGGTCCCCTCACCTTGCGTCATGGCCGGGCTTGTCCCGGCCATCCACGACCTTCTTCTCGCGGCACCAAGAACGTGGATGCCCGGGACAAGCCCGGGCATGACGAGTCTGTGGCACCCGTCTCCGGGATGACGGGCCACTTGGTGGCCCGTCAGTTCAACTTCTCGATCGCAACCGCGACGCCTTGGCCGACGCCGACGCACATGGTGGCCAGCGCCAGCTTGCCGCCGCGCTTTTCCATGCCGTGGACGGCGGTGAGCGCGAGGCGCGCGCCGCTCATGCCGAGGGGATGGCCGAGCGCGATGGCGCCGCCATGCGGATTGACGTAATCGGCGTCGTCGGCAACGCCGAGCTGGCGCATGCAGGCGATGCCTTGCGAGGCGAAGGCCTCGTTGAGCTCGATCAGGTCGAAATCGCTGATCTTCTTGCCGAGGCGCTCCATCAGCTTGCGGGTCGCCGGCACTGGGCCGATGCCCATGATGCGCGGCGGCACGCCGGCCGAGGCGAGGCCGAGGATACGCGCGCGGGGCGTCAGGCCGTGCTTCTTCACCGCGGCCTCGGAGGCGAGGATCATCGCGGCCGCGCCGTCATTGACGCCGGAGGCGTTGCCGGCGGTGACGGTGCCGGGATTGCGCACGATCGGCTTCAGTTTTGCCAGGCCCTCCAGCGTGGTCTCCGGGCGCGGATGCTCGTCCTTGTCGACTGTAATCGGGCCGGCCTTGCCGCCGGGGATGGTGATCGGCGTGATTTCCTCGGCGAAATAACCCGCCGCGATCGCCGCGCCCGCGCGCTGCTGCGAGCGGATCGCGAAGGCGTCCTGGTCGGCGCGCGAGACCTGGAATTCCTCGGCGACGTTCTCGCCGGTCTCCGGCATGGCATCGACGCCATACTGCGCCTTCAACAGCGGATTGATGAAACGCCAGCCGATGGTGGTGTCGAAAATCTCGGCGGAGCGCGAGAAGGCTTCCTGCGCCTTGCCCATCACGAAGGGCGCGCGGGTCATGGATTCGACGCCGCCCGCGATCGCAAGCTCGATCTCGCCGGAGCGGATGGCGCGGCCGGCCGCGCCGACCGCATCGAGGCCGGAGGCGCAGAGCCGGTTCAGGGTCTGGCCGGGAACCGAATCCGGCAGGCCCGCAAGCAGCAGCGCCATGCGCGCGACGTTGCGGTTGTCCTCGCCGGCCTGGTTGGCGCAGCCGAAGAAGACTTCGTCGACCTGTGCCCAGTCGAGATTGGGATGCTTGGCCATCAGCGCCTTGATCGGGGCCGCCGCGAGGTCGTCGGCGCGCACCTTGGCGAGCGAGCCGCCGAAACGGCCGATCGGGGTCCGCACGGCATCGCAGATAAAGACGTCACGCATCGTTGTTCTCCCTGAATGCCGCGGTCCGGCCCAAATTCTTCAATGTCCGCGGAGTTTTAGGAGGGCGCCCGCGGCAGGTCAATTGACGGTTTCGCGCGTGTTCCGAGGGGTGCACACGCTGCCAATGCATGCCGTGCTGCGGACAACGTGGAAAACCTCCCCTCGCCGGCCAAACCGGTAGGAGCAGGAGGCGAAATTTTGTAGGTTGCGCCGCCCATGACAATGCAACAGCCCATCCCCGCGCCAGAACCCGAATCCACGCCCGCACCGCCGGCGGAAGCTGCCGCGCGCGTCACGCCGATGATGGAACAATATCTGGAGATCAAAGCGGCGCATCAGGGCCTGCTGCTGTTCTACCGGATGGGCGACTTTTACGAGCTGTTCTTCGAGGACGCCGAGATCGCGTCGAAAACGCTCGGCATCGTCTTGACCAAGCGCGGCAAGCATCAGGGCGCCGACATCCCGATGTGCGGCGTGCCGGTCGAGCGTTCCGAGGATTATCTGCATCGCCTGATCAGCGCCGGCCACCGGGTCGCCGTGTGCGAGCAGACCGAGGACCCCGCCGCCGCCAAAGCGCGCGGTAACAAGAGCGTGGTGCGTCGTGGCGTGGTGCGGCTGGTCACGCCGGGCACGCTGACCGAGGACACGCTGCTCGATGCGCGCGCCAACAATTATCTGCTGGCGATCGCGCGCGCCCGCGCCTCCGGTGGCGGCGACCGTTTTGGGCTTGCCTGGATCGACATCTCGACCGCCGAATTCACGGTGATGGAATGCTCTAGCGGTGAGCTCGCCGCGACGCTGGCGCGCATCAATCCGAACGAGGCGATCGTCACCGACGCGCTCTACAACGACAGCGAGCTCGGACAGACCTTGCGCGAGCTGCCGGCGGTGACGCCGCTGACCCGCGACGTCTTCGATGGCGCCACCGCGGAAAAACGCCTGTGCGATTATTTCGCCGTCGCGACCATGGACGGGCTGGCGCAACTGACGCGGCTCGAAGCGACCGCCGCAGCCGCCGCCGTCACCTATGTCGACCGCACCCAGGTCGGCAAGCATCCGCCGCTGTCGCCGCCCACGCGCGAGGCCTCGGGCGCGACCATGGCGATCGACCCCGCCACGCGCGCCAATCTCGAGCTGACGCGAACGCTCGCGGGTGAACGGCGCGGCTCGCTGCTCGACGCCATCGACTGCACGGTGACCTCGGCCGGCTCGCGCCTGCTGGCGCAGCGGCTGGCCGCCCCGCTGACGGACGCGCCCGCGATCGCACGGCGGCTCGATGCCGTGAGCGCCTTCGTTGCGGACTCCGCTGCGCGCGAAGACATCCGCAGCATCCTGCGCGGCGCGCCCGACATGTCGCGGGCGCTGGCCCGCCTCTCGGTCGGCCGCGGCGGACCGCGCGACCTCGCCGGTCTGCGCGACGGCATCATCGCCGCCGACCAGGTGCTGACGCGCCTCGGCGAGCTCGACCAGCCGCCGCAGGAAATCGCGGTGGTGATGGCGGCCCTGCAGCGTCCGTCGCGCGAACTCGCCGCTGAATTCGCAAGTGCCCTCGATGACCAGCTGCCGCTGATCAAGCGCGACGGCGGCTTCGTGCGTCAGGGTTACGAGCCCGCGCTCGACGAAACGCGAAGCCTGCGCGACGCCTCGCGTCTCGTGGTCGCCTCGATGCAGGCGCGCTACGCCGATCATACCGGCGTCAAGGGCCTCAAGATCCGCCACAACAACGTGCTCGGCTATTTCGTCGAGGTCACCGCGCAGCACGGCGACAAGCTGATGTCGGCGCCGCTGAACGCGACCTTCATCCATCGCCAGACGCTGGCAGGACAGGTGCGCTTCACCACCTCGGAGCTGGGCGAGATCGAGGCCAAGATCGCCAATGCCGGCGACCGCGCGCTCGGGCTCGAGCTCGAGATCTTCGAGCGGCTGTCCGCGAAGGCGCTTGATATCAGCGACGATCTGCGTGCCGCCGCCCATGCCTTTGCACTGCTCGACGTTGCGACCTCGCTGGCCAAGCTCGCGGTCGACGACAATTATGTGCGGCCGGACGTGGATGAATCCCTCGGCTTCGCGATCGAGGCGGGCCGCCATCCCGTCGTAGAACAGGCGCTCAAGCGCAATGGCGAGCCGTTCATTGCCAATGCCTGCGATCTCTCGCCAACACCGGCGCAAAAATCCGGCCAGCTCTGGCTGCTGACCGGTCCCAACATGGCCGGTAAATCGACCTTCCTGCGCCAGAACGCATTGATTGCGCTGCTGGCGCAGATCGGCAGCTTCGTGCCGGCGACGCGCGCACGGATCGGCATCATCGACCGCCTGTTCTCGCGCGTCGGCGCCGCCGACGACCTCGCGCGCGGCCGCTCCACCTTCATGGTGGAGATGGTCGAGACCGCAGCGATCCTCAATCAGGCCGGCGAGCGCGCGCTCGTGATCCTCGACGAGATCGGCCGCGGCACCGCGACGTTCGACGGCCTCTCCATCGCCTGGGCCGCGATCGAGCATCTGCACGAGAGCAACCGCTGCCGTACGCTGTTCGCCACGCATTATCACGAGCTGACCGCGCTCTCGGCAAAACTGCCGCGAATGTTCAACGCGACGGTGCGGGTGAAGGAATGGCAGGGCAATGTCGTGTTCCTGCACGAGGTGCTGCCGGGCTCCGCCGACCGCTCCTACGGCATCCAGGTCGCCAAGCTCGCCGGCCTGCCGCCGGCCGTGATCACGCGCGCCAAATCGGTGCTGGCGAAGTTGGAGGCGCAAGACCGCGGCCAGACCGCGCGAGCGCTGGTGGACGATCTCCCGCTGTTCGCCGTGCCCTCGCGCGCCGCCGCGGAAGCCGCGCCGCCGAGCGAGGCGGAGCTATTGATGGACGCGGTGAAGGCGCTGCACCCCGACGAGATGTCCCCGCGCGAGGCGCTGGATGCGCTCTATGCGTTGAAGGCCAAGCTGCCGAAGTAGCGCCAGCGAACCTTCCGCGTCCGGCGGTTACTCTGACCGACAAGCCATGAGGCGAGCCGCGACGCCGGGCTGTGTGCTGCAGGCGGAATTGCGACGGCGTGGCCGTGTTCGCCGGCGTACCGGCCGTCAGCGGGCCGCCCTGGCGAACGGCTCGATCAGCTTCAAGGTGGCGGCGAGGCGGATGCTGCGCTTGCCGGCGAGCGCGATCGCTTCCATGTCGGCGCCCTTGTCATCGCAGTGGCCGGAGAAGCCGATGCCTACCTCATAGCCACCGAACAAGGGATGCTCGCTCTTTGCCGCCGTGTGTTCCTGATTGACGAATTCGCCCTTCCAGCGACCGTTCGCCGAAGAATAGGCGCCGAGATAATAGAAGAAGGCATCGCCGCCGAGGATGCGGCCGTCGCGCAGCAACATCACGCCGGTATGGCCACCGGTAATTCCATCCAGCATCCGGATGTCGATCGAATAGAGTCCGCTGACGATGCCGCCCTCGCCGACCGCACCGGGCGGGGGAACATCCTCGTCGCCGAGCGGCGTCATCACGGCGCGAAACACCGAGGCGTCCTCGACCACCTCTCCCTCGAAGCGGTAGAGCTTGCCCTGCGGTCGACCGCGAATACTGATTGTGACGGCGTCGGAACTGACCAGCGACCTGTGCTGCGGCGACCGGCTGTGGCGCTTCGTCCGGAGCCTGGCGACGATTTCGCCATCCACAATCTCGTAGGTGCCGAAGTGGGCGAAGGCCGTGTTGCCGCCAAGCATTTTCCCGGCATGGGCGTACAGCACGCTGCGGCCGGAGCCGTCGTTGATATCGTATTCGACCTTGTACAATCCCTCCACCACACGCCCCGATCTTGCTCTGTTGCCAGTTTAGCGGGTCTGCCAGCCCCGGTAACTAACTATCCTGACGCAGGGCTGAGGTCCCAAGCCTAGCGTACCTCGCCTTACGAAGCGCGGCGCGGCTGATGCATCGGCCTCTTCCGTCGTCCCATCCACCACAGCGTCAGGTTCCAGCCGATGCAGGTGGCGAGTGCGCAACTCAAGCCGATCGCCGAGCCGAACTGCGTGACGCCGACATGCAGCACCGCAATTGCAAGACCGAAACCGAGCAGGCCCCAGGCGGAGTTGGCGAGCACGGCGGCGGTCGGCGGGCCGCCGATGCGCGGATGCAGGATCACCATCATGCTGGTGAAGACGATCGGGTAGAGCGCGATGACGCCGCTCACCCGCGGGCCGACCCAGCCCGAGGTCGAGACCACGATCGCAACCAGCGTCGCGACCAGCGAGGCGCGGAATGGAATGTCGTACCAGCGACGCGTCACCAGCGGCATCTTCACATGGCGGTACCGTGCGAGCAGCGGAATGCAGATGCCGAAGGCGACCAGGTTGACGGCGAGCCCGGCCGTCAAGGTCCAGTCGAACAGGCGGATGATGGAGGCCAGCACGATCCACACCACGACCGCGCTGCCGGCACTCACCAGCAGATTGTTCCGCTGCGCCAGCACGACATAGGTGAGCCCAAGGACGATCGTCGCGGCGTTGACCGGAAGGCTCGACAGCGCGCCCTGCGCGATGAAGGCGGCGTCATGGTCGAGCGCAAGGAAGACGTAGGAAGGACCGGCCGAGATCGGCAAGGTCGCGACCAGTCCGCCGATCACCGGACCGGTGCGCTCGGCAATGAACGACGCGGACACGACGAACGCCGCGGCGATCGCCATGCGCAGGACGAGGAGGATGATGAAGTGGAGCTCGGGGGGCATTTTTGGCTTCTTACCCTGCCCTGAATGGGAGGGTCGGCTCATATGGAGCGTAGCGAAATATGAGACGAGTGGAGAGACCCCACCTCGCTCGCGCTGCGCGCGATCGACCCTCCCCCTCAAGGGGAGGGTCAGGAAGTCACATCCGCTGCATCGACACCGAAACCTTCGGGCCGTTCTTGATGGTCTGGTAGACCACGCAATAGCGCTCGGTGAGTTTGAGCAGCAGATCGAGCTTGTCCTGCGGCGCGTCGGTGTCGACCTCGAAGCGCAGGCGGATCTCGGCGAAGCCGACCGGGGTCTCCTTGTCGACGCCGAGCGTGCCGCGGAAATCGAGATCGCCCTCGGCATAGACGTTGCCGGTCTTCAGCGGAATCTCGATGGCGGTCGCGACCGATTTCAGCGTGACGCCGGCACAGGCGACCAAGGCTTCCAGCAGCATGTCGCCGGAGCAGAGCTCGAGGCCGGAGCCGCCGGTGGCGGGATGCAGACCCGCCATCGCGATGGCGCGGCCGGTCTCGACCTTGCAGGCGATGCCTTCGCTGTCGGTCGAGCCCTTGGCCTTCAGCGTGATCATCGCCGTCTTGGGATCGGTCTTGTAGCGTTCCTTGATCGGGGCCTGCATCTGGCGCAGTGCTGCGGCGTCCATCTTGTTCTCTCCCGGAAAAATCGTCCCTCGATGTACCGACTCAGAGAGAAAATGTCACCACCACATGGCCTGACCGGGACCCTGGGTTGCGTCACGGTCGGGCACGTTGCGGTCGAGCGAACGGTCGAGTGATGTCAGCACACTTCGCTTGAAATTCTCGAACAGCGGCGAATTGCGGTCGCGCGGCCGGCCGAGATTGATCTCGATCCGGTCGAACAGCCGGCCCGGCCGCGGCCGCATCACCAAAACGCGATCAGCCAGCACCACGGCCTCGTCGACGTCATGTGTGACGAGGATGAGCGTCGGCCGGGTGTCGGCCCAGAGGTCGAGCAAATGATCCTGGAGATCCCTGCGGGTGAAGGCGTCGAGCGCGGAGAACGGCTCGTCGAGCAGCAGCACTTCCGGTTGCGGCACCAGCGCACGCGCGATCGCGACACGCTGTGCCTGCCCGCCCGAGAGCTCGCGCGGCCAAGCCTGCGCCTTGTCGGCGAGGCCGACGCGGGCGAGCGCGCGCGCCACCTTCTCGCGCCGCTCAGCCGCGGGCAGGTCGGCAAGGCCGAAGCCGATATTGTCGGCGACGCTGAGCCAGGGCAAAAGCCGCGGCTCCTGGAAGATGATGCCGATTTTTGCGTGCGGCGAACTGATCGCCTCGCTGTCGAGCGTCACCGTGCCTGCGCTCGCGCGATCGAGGCCGGCAATGGCGCGCAAGAGCGTGGACTTGCCGCAGCCGGAGCCGCCGATGATGGCGACGATCTCGCCCTGTTTGATCTCGGCGGAAAAACGCGCCAGCGCCTGCACGCCGTTGGGATAGGTCTTGCTGACCCGGTCGAGCGCCAGCATCGCGTTACGCCCCCTTCGCGCGCCCGAAGGCGTCCTGCCAGCGCAGGAACGGCGCAGCCCCGACCTCGATCAGCCAGTCGGTGAGCTTGCCGAGGATGGCGAAGATCACGATCGCGGCCAAAATCTGCGCAGGCTTGCCGAGCTGCTGGCCGTCGAGCAGGAGATAGCCGAGGCCTTCGGAAGCGCCGATCAGCTCGGCTGCCACCACGAACATCCAGCCCAGACCAAGGCCGACGCGCAGGGACACCACATAGGCCGGCAGCACCGCGGGCAGCAGGATGCGGCGGATCATGGCGAACCCGGAGAGGCGGAAGGTGCGACCGACCTCGACGATCTTGCGATCGACGGAAAGGATCGCGCCCATCACGCCGAGATAGACCGGGAAGAACACGCCGACCGCGATCAGCGCGATCTTGGAGGTCTCGAAGATGCCGAGCCAGAGGATGAACAGCGGCACCCAGGCGAGCGAAGGGATCGCACGCAGCGCCTGCACAGTCGGATCAAGCAGCCGGCGTGCCAGCGACCAATAGCCGGAGATGGCGCCGAGCACGGTGCCTGCGACCACGCCGAAGGCGAAGCCGAGGCCGACTCGCCATAGCGTCGCGGCGATGTGGCGGACCAGCTCGCCGGAGCGCGCAAGCTCGGTGATGGTCGCAAACACGCGCGAGGGCGGCGGCACCAGACGGCCGTTGGACCAGCCGAGCCAGACCACAAGCTCCCAGCCGACCGCGAGGATGAGCGGCAGCAACAGTCCCAGCACCGGCCGCGCGTAGCGCGACAGCCGCGAGGGCGCGGCGGCGCTCTCGGCCGGTTCCGATGTCTGTTGCAGCACTGGCGCGTCGGAGATCATGGCCGGTAGGAAGCGCGTCTGGTCGGGGAATGCAACACTACTCTTGCCGCGCTTTCTTGCGTCGTCCCCGCGAAGGCGGGGACCCATAACCACAGGAAGGCATGGTTACGGGGACTCGAAGTGACCGCCTTCGCGCCAAACCACGCCCTGTGGTTATGGGTCCCGGGCTCGCTTCGCGCCCCGGGACGACAGTGGAGTTTGTTGCCGCAGCGAGCCTCTATCCACCTGCGTAGCCCGGATGGAGCGAAGCGCAATCCGGGGCCGTTGCCGCAGGAGAGCAGTCCCGGATTTCGCTGCGCTCCATCCGGGCTACAAGACACAGATCAATTCGTCGGCAGCGGGACCTGGTCGTCGATCAGGGCATCCAGCGTCGCCTTCACATCGACCTTAGCGTCGACGACACCGGCCTGCTGGAGGGCAAGGCCTGCGGCGAGGATCGACTCGCGCTGGGGCGCGCCGATGCGGCTGTGGGTGAGCTCGGTGCGCTCCTTGAGCTGCTTGTCGACGACGGCCTCCGGCAGCTTGGTCACGGCGATGAAGGTCTTCTTGAGATCATCGTAATTCGCCAGCGAATATTTGCGGGCCTCTTCATACACCGCGAGCACGCGGCGGGCGGCGTCCGGATAGTCCTTCAAGAACTGCTCGCGCACATTGAGGATGCCCCAGGTGTTGGCATCCGCCTTGCGGTAGAACAGTTTTGCACCTTCCTCGACCTCGGCCTGCGCCATCATCGGATCGAGGCCGGCCCAGGCGTCGACGTCGCCGCGGATCAGCGCGGTCTTGCCGTCGGCGTGCTGGAGCAGCACCGGCGTGATGTCCTTTTCGGTGAGGCCTGCACCGAGCAGCGCGCGCACCAGGAAGATGTGCGGATCGGTGCCGCGCGTCACGGCGACGCGCTTGCCCTTGAGATCGGCAACGCTCGCGATCTTGGAATCCTTTGATGTCACCAGCGCGGTCCACTCAGGACGCGAATAGACGTAGATCGACTTGATCGGGTTCCCGTTGATCTTCGCGACCAGCGCCGCCGAGCCCGCGGTCGAGCCGAAATCGATCGAGCCGGCGTTGAGGAATTCGAGCGCCTTGTTGGAGCCGGCCGACTGCACCCAAATGATGCTGATGCCGTCCTTGGCGAACTCCTTCTCCAGCAGACCCTTCTGCTTCAGGACCATCGACACCGGATTGTAGGTCGCCCAGTCGATGCGGATTTCCTTGAGCGGATCCGCCGCCCGTGCCGCAGGGGTCATGGCGAGCGCAACAGCGCCCGCCAACAGAATACGTCGTGTAATCCCGGTCATGCCCAGCCTCCTCAAAAACTTCATTGTTTTTCAATGAGTTATTTCTAGAGGTCAACGAGAAAATCGCTATCCCGAAAGCCCCTCAACCGAGAACGATTTTGCCCGAGGCCGGCCTTTTCCAGCATGGAACGACTATTGCCAGAGAATGGCGGGTGACAGCGCCTGTCACCTCTTATATCCGGTGAGACATGGACAGCGTCGCGACTGAGCACAAGGCCGAGGTGGACGATCGCTTCGACACCGCGCGGATCACCGCCGCGGTCGATGCGCTTGCCGAGAAGCATCAGGGACGTGAGGACACGTTCCGCACGGCCATGGCGCAAATGCTGAAGGCCGAGCTGATCGCAGCGCGCGCCGCGGCGCAGGCGATCCTGCTGAAGGACCGTCATGGAAGGCGCTGCGCCGAGCGGCTGTGCCACGTGCAGGACGAGATCATCCGCATCCTGTATTCGGCGGCGACCCGGCATCTCTACCGCTCGCCGATCCCGAGCGGCGCGGAGCGCATGGCGGTGGTCGCGACCGGCGGCTATGGCCGCGGCCTGATGGCGCCGGAATCTGACATCGATCTCCTGTTCATCCTGCCCTACAAGCAGACCGCCTGGGGTGAGCAGGTGGCTGAAGCCATTCTCTACTGTCTCTGGGACATGGGGCTGAAGGTCGGACACGCCACGCGCTCGGTCGATGAATCGATCCGGCAGGCGCGCGGCGACATGACCATCCGCACCGCGATTCTGGAAACGCGCTTCCTGACCGGCGACCAGCCGCTCTATGACGAACTGGTCGCGCGCTTCGACAAGGACGTGGTGCAGGGCACGGCGTCCGAATTCGTCACCGCAAAGCTCGCCGAGCGCGAGGAGCGCCACCGCCGCGGCGGCCAGTCGCGCTACCTGGTCGAGCCCAACGTCAAGGACGGCAAGGGCGCCCTGCGCGACCTGCACACGCTGTTCTGGATCGCCAAATACGTCTACCGCGTCCGTGATACCGACGAGCTGGTCGAGCGCGGCGTGTTCGACGCGCAGGAATACCGCACGTTTCGCCGCTGCGCCGACTTCCTCTGGTCGGTGCGCTGCAATCTGCACTTCTACTCCGGCCGCGCGGAGGAGCGCCTCTCCTTCGATCTCCAGCGCGAGATCGCGGTCCGGCTCGGCTACACTTCGCATCCCGGCATGCAGGACGTCGAGCGCTTCATGAAGCACTACTTCCTGGTCGCCAAGGAAGTCGGCAACCTCACCGCCATCCTCTGCGCCAAGCTCGAGGACCAGCAGGCCAAGCCCGCTCCGGTGCTGAGCCGGATGATGGCGCGGCTGCGCCCCGCCCCCGCGAAGCGCCGCGTCCCGGACAGCGACGACTTCCTCGTCGACAACAACCGCATCAACGTCGCCGCGCCCGACGTGTTCAAGCACGATCCGGTCAATTTGATCCGGATCTTCCGCCTGGCGCAGAAGAACAACCTCGCCTTCCATCCGGACGCGATGCGCGACGTGACGCGCTCGCTCGGACTGATCAACGCGCAGCTGCGCGAGAACCCGGAAGCCAACCGGCTGTTCATGGAGATCCTGACCTCCGACAACGCCGAGATCGTGCTGCGTCGGATGAACGAGACCGGCGTGCTCGGCCATTTCATCCGCGCCTTCGGCAAGATCGTCTCGATGATGCAGTTCAACATGTATCATCACTACACCGTCGACGAGCATCTGATCCGCTGCGTCGGCTTCCTGCAGGACATCGAGCGCGGCGGCATCGAGGAGTTCACGCTCGCCAGCGATCTCTTCCGCAAGATCCGGCCCGAGCACCGTGCGGTGATCTACATCACGACGCTGCTGCACGACATCGCCAAGGGAAGGCCGGAGGATCACTCGATCGCGGGCGCCAAGGTGGCGCGCCGGCTGTGCCCGCGGCTCGGCTTCAGCGCGGCCGACACCGAGCTCGTGGCCTGGCTGATCGAGGAGCATCTGACGATGTCCACGGTCGCGCAATCGCGAGACCTCTCCGACCGCAAGACCATCGAGAACTTCGCCGCCGTGGTGCAGTCGGTCGAGCAGATGAAATTGCTCACGATCCTGACCACCGCCGACATCCGCGGCGTCGGCCCGGGCGTGTGGAACGGCTGGAAGGCGCAGCTGCTGCGCTCGCTCTATTATGAGACCGAACCGGTGCTGACCGGCGGCTTCTCGGAAGTCGACCGCGGCAAGCGCCTGACGGCCGCCTACGCCGAATTCCGCATGGCCTTCGCCGAGTGGCCGGCGGACGAGCTCGATGCCTATATCGGCCGGCACTATCCCGCCTATTGGCTCAAGGTCGAACTGCCGCGCAAGATCCGCCATGCCCGCTTCGTCCGCTCCAGCGAACAGGCCGGCCACAAGCTCGCGATCAATGTCGGCTTCGACGAGGTGCGCGGCGTCACCGAGCTGACGATCTTCGCCGCCGACCATCCCTGGCTGCTCTCGATCATCGCCGGCGCCTGCGCCTCGGCCGGCGCCAACATCGTCGACGCGCAGATCTACACCACGACCGACGGCCGCGCGCTCGACACGATCTCGATCTCCAGGGAATACGATCGCGACGAGGACGAGGGCCGGCGCGCCACGCGCATCGGCGAGATGATCGAGGATGTGCTGGAAGGCAAGCTGCGTCTGCCCGAAGTTGTGGCGCGACGCACCGTGCGCAGCAAGGCGCGGCCGTTCGTGATCGAGCCGGAAGTGACCATCAACAACCAGTGGTCCGACCGCTACACGGTGATCGAGGTCTCCGGCCTCGACCGCCCCGGCCTGCTCTACGAGCTGACCACCGCGATCTCGAAGCTCAATCTGAACATCGCCTCGGCCCATGTCGCGACTTTCGGCGAGCGCGCCCGCGACGTGTTCTACGTCACCGACCTCCTGGGCGCACAGATCAACGCGCCGACGCGCCAGTCCGCAATCAAGAGCGCGCTGACCCACGTGATGGCCGGCGACAAGGCGATTGCTGCACCGGCGGCGTGAGGAGAGAGCTAAATCTCCACCCCCTCGTGCCGCAGCAGCCAGCGCTTCCGCTCCAGCCCGCCGCCGTACTTCACCAGCGAGCCATCCGCGCCGATCAGGCGGTGACAGGGCAGCACCACGCTGATCGGGTTTGAGCCGTTGGCATGGCCGACGGCACGAATGGCTTTGGGCATGTCGATCCTAGCGGCCATCGCGCCATAGCTCATCGTGGTGCCGGCGGGGATCTTTGCCAACGCGGTCCAGACCTTTTGCTGGAACGGCGTGCCGGCGACGCGCCATGCGACGCCCGAGAGCTGGCCGAGATCGCCTTCGAAGTAACCCGACAGCGCCGTCCGCATCTCCGCCGGCGCAGGCTGATCGCTCAGATCCACGGCGCCGTATTGCAGGCGCAGCAGCTCGCGCATGCGGTGCTCGTAGTCTTCCCAGTCGAGCGCACGCAAGGCGCCCTCGGCATCGGTGACGAGCAGCGCGATCCCGATCGGCGTCGTCAGACGATCGAGACCGAATCGTTCAGGCGGTTTGGTTGATCGAGCGGGCATTGCGACACCAGGCCATCGAAACACGCCATCGCACTTGCCATGCCGGCCGTGCTAACGTCCACCCGAAAGCTGACGCTTTGGGGGGCTCAACTTGATTCTGATCACCAATGTCCTGGTGGCGCTGGTCGCCGCACTGCACGCCTACTTCCTGATCCTGGAGATGTTTCTCTGGGACAAGCCGCTTGGCTTGAAGACATTCCGCAATACGCCTGAAAAGGCCGAGATCACGAAGGTGCTGGCTGCCAACCAAGGGCTCTATAACGGCTTCCTCGCCGCCGGCCTGATCTGGGGCCTCGTCCACGGCAACCCGGCCTTCGCGTTCCAGATCAAGGCATTCTTCCTGCTCTGCGTGATCGTGGCCGGCGCCTACGGTGCTATGACCGTCAGCACCCGCATCCTGCTCGTGCAGGCGCTGCCGGCGGCGATCGCGCTGGTTGCGCTGTTTCTGACCTGATTCTCGTGACCTGAGACGCTTCGGCGCAGCGTCGCGATCCTTGCGCGGCGCCGGACCTTCCTCCACACTCTCCGGCAGCGATGGCGACCGTTGCAATCAACGGGAAAAGACCGTCGACCGGAAATTCCGTCAGGAGGAACAACCAAGATGAACAATCGCAGAGCCTTCATAGCTGCCACGGCGGCGCTCGCCTTCGCGTTCTCCGCCAGCCAAGCCCCCTTCAATCAAGCCCTCGCCCAGAAGAAATATGACACCGGCGCGAGCGACACCGAGATCAAGATCGGCCAGACCGTGCCGTTCTCCGGCGCCTATTCCGTCTACGCCAATATCGGCAAGACCCAGGCCGCCTACTTCAAGATGATCAACGATCAGGGCGGCATCAACGGCCGCAAGATCAATTTGATCCAGTATGACGACGCCTATTCGCCGCCGAAGACGGTCGAGCAGGTGCGCAAGCTCGTCGAAGGCGACGAGGTGCTGTTCACCTTCCAGATCATCGGCACGGCCGCGAACGCCGCCGTGCAGAAATATCTCAACGGCAAGAAGATCCCGCAGCTGCTGGCCTCCACCGGCGCCGCACGCTTCAACGATCCGCAGAACTATCCCTGGACCATCGCCTACAATCCCAACTACGTGTCCGAGGGACGCATCTACGCCAAGTACATTCTCGCCAATCACCCCAATGCCAAGATCGGCGTGCTCTACCAGAATGACGACATGGGCCGCGACTATCTCGCCGGCCTCAAGAGCGGCCTCGGCGACAAGGCCGCCAAGATGATCGTCGGCGAAGTGTCCTACGAGGTCACCGACCCGACCGTCGACTCGCAGGTGGTCAAGCTGAAGTCGCTCGGCGCCGATCTTTTCTACGATGCCTCGACGCCGAAGTTCGCGGCGCAGGCCATCAAGAAGGTGGCCGAGCTCGGCTGGACGCCGGTGCACATCCTCGACATCAATGCGAGCCCGATCTCGGCGACGCTGAAGCCGGCCGGCCTCGACATCTCCAAGGGCATCATCTCGACCCAATACGGCAAGGAGCCGAGTGACCCGCAGTGGAAGGACGATCCGGGCGTGAAAGCCTTCTTCGCCTTCATGGACAAGTATTTCCCCGAAGGCGACAAGCTCAACACGGTCAACACCTACGCTTATTCGGTCGCCGAATTGCTGACGCAGGTGCTGAAACAGTGCGGCGACGACCTGTCGCGTGAGAACGTGATGAAGCAGGTCGCCAACATCAAGGACTTCACCCCGAGCTTCGCGCTGCCCGGCATCAAGATCAACACCGGACCGAACGATTATCGCGTCAACAAGCAGATGCAGATGATGAAGTTCAACGGCGAGCGTTGGGAGCTGTTCGGCCCGATCATCGAGGACAACGGCCCGGCGGGTTAGTAACTGCGTAGGGTGGATTAGCCCTGCAGATGCGCAAAGCGCATCTGCTCGGCGTAATCCACCTCTTCGACATCCGCGACAACAGAAGTGGTGGGTTACGCCTGGCGGACTGCGCTTCGCGCAGCCGCAAGGCTGCCCCACCCTACGAACTGCGCGTCTCCACCCACCTTGCGTTGCAGCAACGCCTCATCCACAATCGCCCTCAGCGGTGACGTCCTGTGCGCAAGAGCACCCGGGCAGATCATCGGCAATAACAAACTGAGGAAATTGCGAATGAGGAATGGAATGCTGCATCTGGCCACGGCAACGGCGCTGACTCTGGCGCTGTCGGTCTCTGCGGCCAGTGCCCAGAAAAAATATGATCCGGGTGCCAGCGACACCGAGATCAAGGTCGGACAAACCATGCCGTTTTCGGGACCGGCGTCGGCCTATTCGTCGATCGGCAAGACCCAGGCTGCCTATTTCAAGATGATCAACGACCAGGGCGGCATCAATGGTCGCAAGATCAACCTGATCCAATATGACGACGCCTATTCGCCGCCGAAGGCCGTGGAGCAGATCCGCAAGCTCGTCGAGAGCGACGAGGTGTTGCTGACCTTCCAGATCATCGGCACGCCCGTGAACGCGGCGGTGCAGAAATATCTTAATTCCAAGAAGGTGCCGCAGCTGTTCGCGGCCACCGGCGCCTCGCGGTTCACCGATCCGAAGAACTTCCCGTGGACCATGGGCTTCAATCCCAACTACTTCGTCGAAGGCCGCATCTACGGCCAGTACATTCTGAAGGAGCATCCGAACGCGAAGATCGGCGTGCTCTATCAGAACGACGACCTCGGCAAGGACTATCTGAACGGCATCAAGGCCGGCCTCGGCGACAAGGCCGCCAAGATGATCGTGACGGAAGCGTCCTACGAGGTGTCCGATCCAACCGTCGACTCGCAAATCCTCAAGATCAAGGACGCCGGTGCCGACCTGTTCTTCAGTGCGACGACGCCGAAGCAGGCCGCACAGGCGATCAAGAAGATCGCCGAGATGGGCTGGCATCCGGTGCAGATCGTCGACATCAACGCCACCTCGGTCGGCGCGGTGCTGAAGCCCGCTGGCCTTGATGCCGCCAAGGGCCTGATCAGCGTCAACTACGGCAAGGAACCGCTCGATCCGACCTGGAAGGACGACGCCGGCCTGAAGAGGTATTTCGACTTCATGGCCAAGTACTATCCGGACGGCGACAAGGATTCGAACTTCAACACCTACGGCTACAGCACGGCGCAGCTCCTGGTCCATGTGCTGAAGCAGTGCGGCGACGACCTGACGCGCGAGAACGTCATGAAGCAGGCGGCGTCGCTGAAGGACGTCACCAGCGACACCGCGCTGCCGGGCATCAAGGCCAACACCTCGGCGACCGACTACCGGGTTAACAAGCAGCTTCAGATGATGAAGTTCAACGGCGAACGCTGGGAGCTCTTCGGCCCGATCCTGGAGGACGCCGGCCCGGCGGGTTAGTGGTTGAATTTTGAAATGCGATCGGCGGCCTCTGGGCCGCCGATTTTTTTCTGAGGCTCCACCCAATCCATCACCGTCACCCTGAGGTGGCCGCCTCTTCGGCGGCCCTCGAAGGGTGACGGCCCGGCTGTTGCCGTGCGGAAGCATCGAGCCGTGCATCCTTCGAGGCTCGACCCACGATGCTTTCGCATCGCGGATCTCGCACCTCAGGATGACGGAAAGAGATCGACCCTACTCCGGTATCTCCTCAAAATTCTTCCCCACCGGCAGCACCGCGTGCCGGATCAGCCGTGAATCCTCCACCGCGGCCTGGCGATGCTTCACCGCTTCGCGATAGACGGGATCGCGGATCATCTCGACGAAGGCGGCAACGCTTGGATATTCGGCGATGAAGCAATGGTCCCAGCGCTCCTCTTGCGGGCCGATCAGCATCAGCTCGAACTTGCCCTGCCAGACGATGCGGCCGCCGAGGCGCTCGAACACCGGGCCGCTCTCGCGGCCATAGGCGGCATAGGCTTCCGCGCCGCTCGCCTTGCGGCCGTCGGGATAGGCCGCCTCTTCGCGCAAACGCACCAGATTGAGCATGTGGATCGGGCCGGGGCGGTCGTTGTCCCGGAACTGCGCAAAAATCTCCTTGCTCGGATCGATATGGCCCATGCCGGTTCCCTCTTGTTTTATGTCGGCGATCCTAGCTCTGCCGCCTGGCGAGCGGAACTGCGGCAGGCGAATGCCGCACCTCCTAATCTCGCGTTAAGCTCTGGGTAACCGGGCCTTAAACAGCGACCGGTAGCGTGCGGCGGAGCGGGCTGACCGGGCGTTTTGCGTATGGCGTGGGGAAAGAAAAAGGGTGGGCGGAAGGAGCCGTTGTTCGGCTTGCCTGCTGCGCTCGCCGATCTGCGCCTGACCGCGGCCGACCGTGTCCCCGGCGGCGAGGACAAGCCGAAGAAATCAACGAAATCATCCACCAAGCGCAAGAGCGAGGATGCCGGTGACGAGCCGCCGCGCGAGCGGAAGGCACAAGCCGGCCGCAGCGGCGCCAAGCGCCGGTCGAAATCGGGCGGAGGCTTCAGCCTCGGCCGCCTCGTCTATTGGGGTGCGGTGCTCGGCCTGTGGGGCGTGATCGCCGTGATCGGCGTCGTGATCTGGGTCGGCGCCCATCTGCCACCGATCCAGTCGCTGGAGATTCCCAAGCGCCCGCCGACGATCCAGATCGTCGGCATCGACGGCAGCATGCTGGCGCAGCGTGGCGAGATGGCCGGCGCCAACGTCTCGCTGAAGGACCTGCCGCCCTATCTGCCGAAGGCCTTCATCGCCATCGAGGACCGCCGCTTCTACTCGCATTTCGGCATCGACCCGATTGGCATCCTGCGGGCCCTCGTCACCAACGTGCTCCATCGCGGCGTCTCGCAGGGCGGCTCGACCTTGACGCAGCAGCTCGCGAAAAACCTGTTCCTGACCCAGGAGCGGACCATGGCGCGCAAGCTGCAGGAGGCGGAGCTCGCGATCTGGCTGGAGCGCAAGCATTCCAAGAACGAGATCCTGGAGCTCTATCTCAACCGCGTCTATTTCGGCTCGGGCGCCTATGGCGTCGAGGCCGCGGCGCAGAAATATTTCGGCAAGTCGGCGAAGGACGTCACCGTCGCCGAGGCCGCGATGCTGGCGGGCCTCGTCAAATCGCCGTCGCGGCTGGCGCCGAACCGCAATCCGGAAGGCGCGGAAGCGCGCGCACAGATCGTGCTCGCGGCGATGGCGGATGCCAGGTTCATCACCGAAGCACAGGCGCAGGCCTCGATCGGCCATCCCTCCTACAACGTGAAGCCGGCCGGAGCCGGCACGCTCAACTACGTCGCCGACTGGATCGGCGAGGTGCTGGACGATCTGGTCGGTCAGATCGACGAGAGCATCAAGGTCGAGACCACGATCGATCCGAAACTGCAGAGCGTGGCGGAAGCCGCCATCATCGACGAGCTCGCGGCCAAGAGCGTCAAGTTCAATGTCAGCCAGGGCGCGCTGGTGGCGATGACGCCCGACGGCGCGGTACGCGCCATGGTCGGCGGGCGGAACTATTCCGACAGCCAGTACAACCGCGCGGTCACCGCGAAACGCCAGCCGGGCTCCTCGTTCAAGCCGGTCGTATACCTGACCGCGCTCGAGCAGGGGCTGACGCCGGACACGGTGCGCCAGGACGCCCCGATCGAGGTCAAGGGCTGGAAGCCCGAGAACTACACCCACGAATATTTCGGCGCGGTGACGCTGACGCAGGGGCTGGCGATGTCGCTCAACACTGTCGCGATCCGCCTCGGTCTCGAGGTCGGGCCGAAGAACGTGGTGCGCACCGCGCACCGGCTCGGCATCTCCTCGAAGCTCGAGCCCAATGCCTCGATCGCGCTCGGCACCTCCGAAGTCTCGGTCGTCGAGCTGGTCGGCGCCTATGCCCCCTTCGCCAATGGCGGCTTCGCCGTGGCGCCGCACGTCGTCACGCGGATCAGGACGCTCAGTGGCAAGCTGCTCTACATGCGGCAAGCGGAAGAGCGCAACCAGGTGATCGACCCACGCTATGTCGGCATGATGAACACGATGATGCGGGAGACGCTGATATCAGGCACCGCCAAGAAGGCGGAGATCCCCGGCTGGCCGGCGGCCGGCAAGACCGGTACCAGCCAGGATTACCGCGACGCCTGGTTCATCGGCTACACCGCCAACCTCGTCACCGGCGTCTGGCTCGGCAATGACGACAACTCGCCGACCAAGAAGGCGACCGGCGGCGGCCTGCCCGTCGAAGTCTGGTCGCGCTTCATGCGTACGGCGCACGAGGGCGTGCCGGTGGCCGCCTTGCCGAACTCGCAAGCGAGCTGGGGCCTCTCGAACCTCGCGCAGGCAGCATCGCAGGTGTCGCCGCCGACAGCGGTGGCGCCCGGACCTGCACCGGTGACGAATGGCGGCTATCGCCCGCCTCCGACGCGCGCCAATGTGCGGCCGGAAGCCGCCGCAGGCCTCGATGGCTGGCTGATGGACCGGCTGTTCGGCGGAAATCGGTAGCTTCGAGCTGAGGTCCCGAGGGCCTCAAAACAAAAAACGCGAAAACAACCCCATGCACAGTAGCCGGTGATATCAGGCGCGCCGCGCGGTGGATTGTAGGAAACGTTTGATCCGGCGGGACAAATCGAGCGTGCCGCGCAATCGTCGCGAAGTATGGCGGGGATCGCGCAAAGCGCGCTGACGTCGCCCCACTCTCAACTGTCATTCCCCGCCACCGGGTCTCGCCTTCGTCGAGCCCGGTGACAGGCTCCAGCGGCGAATCCGGTACGCCGAGACGTCGAGATTCAAAACAGCTGCCGCGGCGTACTGGATCGCCCGCCTTCGCGGGGGGTGACAGATGCGGCCGGCAGCGTTTGCTCGGGCTGACATCGCGCCACGGCTTCGGCAAGTGCTGCCCAAGGCAAGTCCTGCCCACGGCAAGATTTACCGATGCCGAGATATCCCTGAACGCCAAAACACCAGTCTCTTCAAGGCTCCGACATTGGCCCAGGAATTGCTCTCTTAGGTTGAGTTCCGACAACTCGGGTTTAGTGGGAAGGAGCGTTCCATGATTGCAGGTCTATCCAGCGCGGCATTGCCCTATCTGCGTCCTGCATCAACGTCCGGTTCCAATGCGACAACGACATCAGATCTCCAGCCGGAGGCGTCGACTGCAACTGACGTTGCGACCAGCAGCCCCGGAATCAGCGTGTCGCAACTCAAGCCGCTGCAAGGCGCCAAGCCGATCTCGGTGGCGGATAACCCGGTCCTGCGCGACCTGATGGCAACGAATTGGCTGATGACCCACGGCGCGAACGCGACTGAACCGGCCGTCTCGGACGATGCACCTGAGAACACCTATGCCCAGGTGAAGGTTGACGGCAAGGTGGTGGCCACTCTGTACAATGGCGGGTCCTCGACGATGACCAACGCGGCGGCCGCAAAGATCGGCAAGCTCGAGGATCCTCCCGGTCTGAGTGGACCTGATCTGGCGCAATGGCGAGCCGACAATTACGCCAAGCTGCTTGGCGGCACCGTCGAAAAAGCGTCCACCGCGATCACGCAATCGCAATGGACACCACGTCAAAGCAGTTCTGCGGCCTATAGTCGCGATCAACTCGACGCGGCCTTCCAGGCGATGCTGGCCGAGGGCCAGAAGGCCGCCGCGCAACTGCAATCGTCCTATCTCGCCACACGCGCGCAGCCGGGGACAGGCGCAGATATCAGCGCTTGACCTGAGAGATGGTTTGAGGACGCGCGGCATCCGGGCGATGAATTTTGTCAAAGCACATCAAGCAAAATCATCCCGGCTAACGCCGAACAACGAGCAGACATCGTCGGCGTTCAACGCCCGCGATGTCGCGCGACGAGAGCTGATCGCCTTGGATAGTCCGATGTGTCGGTCGTTCGGGAAAATCGGGATGCGTGGCACGAGACGCACTGATGTCGCCCCGTCCTCCGCTGTCATTCCGCGCGAAAGCGGGGAATCCAGTAGGCCGCGGCGTCTCGGCTCAACAACATCGGTCTCTGGAATACTGGGTCGCCCGGTCAAGCCGGGCGACGACAGTGAGTGTTGGGCTAGCAGCGAGGCCTAATCTGCGACGAGGCCTAATCCTCGACGCCATAGCGGTGCAGGTCGTTGCCGTGCGTGTCGAGCCACTTCTTGGCGCGCTCCATCGACGGGCAGACCTTTCCGCAGACGCGCCAGAACCGCGCCGAGTGGTTCATCTCGACGAGATGGGCGACCTCGTGCGCGGCGAGGTAGTCGAGCACGTAGGGCGGCGCGAGGATCAGGCGCCAGGAGAACGACAGCGAGCCGGCCGAGGTGCAGGAGCCCCAACGGCTTGACTGATCGCGGATCGAGAGGCGCTTGACCCTGACGCCGAGCTCGACGGCATAGGCCTCCGCAGAGCGCTGGAGATCGTGGCGCGCCTCGCGCTTGAGGAAGTCGCTGACGCGGCGGTCGACATGCTCGACCCCGCCGGCAACGCAGAGAATGCGTTCACCGCTGTCGCGCACTTCCGTCCAGACCGTGCCGCGCGTGCCGGCACGATGAACGATACGATGCGGCGTGCCGCGTAACGGTATCACTGTGCCGGGTTGGAACGGCGCAGCCTTCGGCAAACGGCCGAGACGTGCGGCGATCCACGCGCCGTGACGCTGCGCGAAGTCCTTCGCTTCGACCAGCGTGCCGCGCGGCGGGATGGTGAGGATGGCTTCGCGATCGCTCGGATGAATTCTGAGCGTGTAGCGGCGCGCGCGGCGGTGCCGGCGCAATCGAATCGCAAAAAACTGCGATCCATGGGTGATGACCAGTGTCTTCGGCTCGTGGGGCCGCCGATAGAGGAGTGCGCGAGTCGCCATGTCTGTCAGTCCGGGGGGCAGGAGGGCGCCCGGATTCTGCCATAACTGCCGCCAGGGAAAGCGCTCGGCGCAAAAACAAATCATTTGCCCAATATACAGCGGTCTAGCGTCCGGGAGACCCTACAGACTGGGGTTGGAACCCGGTTTTTTCGCCCCCGCTGGACGCATGCGGCACCCCCAAGGGCTGAGGTAGGACTCACTCCTATAAGGCTACCTAAATACCGCGAATCTGGAGGGAACCAGCCCCTGCCGGAACCTCCGCCAGGGCACCGATTTTCAGCGGGAAAGCCGAAAAACGCGTCCAGAGCCGTTCCGATGGAATCGGAACGGTCCTGGATTCCTATTTTGACGCGTTTTCTTTACGCGAACCGGTCGCCACTTCGCTCGAAAACGCTCTATTCGGCCGCAAGAGCCTGCAACGAGCTCGGATTCGCAGCCGAGACCATGAAGTCATGGATGCGCGGCACGATTTCCGACTTGAAGCGCGAGCCGTTGAACACGCCGTAGTGTCCGACACCCTTCTGGACGTAATGAACGCGGCGATGATCGGGGATCGAGCTGCACAATGTGTGCGTTGCTTCGGTCTGACCGAGCCCGGAGATGTCGTCGTTCTCGCCTTCGACCGTCATCAGCGCCACGCGCGTGACCTTCGAGGGGTCGACGCGTGTTCCGCGATGGGTCATCTCGCCCTTCGGCAGCGAGTGCTTCACGAACACGGTGTCGACCGTCTGCAGATAATACTCGGCGGAGAGATCCATCACCGCGAGATATTCGTCGTAGAAGTCGCGATGCTTGTCGACGAGGTCGCCGTCGCCCTTCACCAGATTGGCGAACAGGCGCTTGTGGGCGTCCATGTGCCGGTCGAGGTTCATGCTGATGAACCCGTTGAGCTGCAGGAAGCCCGGATAGACGTCGCGCATCATGCCCGGATGCGGGAACGGCACCTTGGTGATGACTGTGTTGCGGAACCAGTCGATGCCGCGCTCCTGGGCGAGCTTGTTCACCCCGGTCGGATTGCGGCGGGTGTCGATCGGGCCGCCCATCAGCGTCATCGAGGTCGGCACGAAGGGGTCGCGCCGCGCTTCCATGATCGAGACGGCGGCAACGACGGGAACGGAGGGCTGGCACACCGCCATGACATGGGTGTTGCCACCAAGGACGTGCAGCATCTCGATGACGTAGTCGATGTAGTCGTCAAGATCGAAGCGGCCTTCGCTCAGGGGCACCATGCGGGCGTCGGCCCAATCGGTGATGTAGACCTCATGCGCCGGCAGGAAGGCCTCGACCGTGCCGCGCAGCAGCGTCGCGTAGTGGCCGGACATCGGCGCCACGATCAGCACGCGCGGCTGCGGGCTGCGCAAGGGACGGGCGAACTTGCGATCGAAGTAGAGCAGCTTGCAGAACGGCTTTTCCCAGACCGAGCGGACCTCGACGGGAACGCGGATGCCGTTGACCTCGGTGTCGTTGAGACCCCATTCCGGCTTGCCGTAACGGCGCGTGGTGCGTTCGAACAATTCGCAGGCCGCGGCGACGGACTTGCCGACCTCGGTGCGCGCCCACGGATTGAGGGGATTCTGAAACAGGAGCTTGGTCGCGTCGGTGACCGCACGCGCCGGATTGAGAGAGGCCTGCGCCATCTCGTACATCCAGTACATCGGCGTCGTCAGGACCGGACTGCCTTCGGCCGCCAGGGGCGGCGCGCCGCCGAACTCACCAATAGGCATCACTAGAATCCTCTTCGCATCGCAACATACTGCCGAATGCGTAATATTGCGTCAATGCATGGTTCCGTACATCTACGTAGCCGGAACGGCTAAATCAGCCTGAATCCACGGGAAAGTGAGATTATTCACCGCTCGAGAGCAGCGAGCCGTGTTTCTTGGCGCTCCGCAAAAGGGCAAGGAATGCCCCAAAAGATGCAACCAGCAGCACCGCATTGATGGCCAACGCACGCAACATCAGATCGGTCCGGAAGGTTTGTTCGATCAGGAGCGCCCGCATTCCCTCGAACACATAGGTCGGCGGCAGCGACCAGGCGACGTATTGCAGCCATCCCGGCAGCACGCTGACGGGATAGTAGACGCAGGCGAGCGGCATGACCGCAAACATCAGGGTCCAGACGATGCTCTCGGCGCCAAGGCCGTTTCGCAAGACCAGCCCCGAGACGAAGATGCCGACCGCCCAGCTCGTGAAGATCAGATTGCAGAAGAACGCGATCAGCGGCAGGCCGAGGGCATAGACGTTGAAGTGAAACAGGAACAGCGCGAGCAGCGTCATCGGGATGACGCCGATCGCGAGCCGGATCATGCTCATGATCATCAGCGACAGCAGAAACTCGATCGGCTTCAAGGGGCTCATCATGAGGTTGCCGATGTTGCGCGCCCACATCTCCTCGAGGAACGAGATCGAAAAGCCGAGCTGGCCACGGAACAGGATGTCCCAGAGGATGACCGCGCCGATCAGCGTGCCGCCGGCGCGCGCGAAGAAATTGGCGTTCTCGGCGATGTAGAGCTGGAGAAAGCCCCAGGTGATGACCTGGAGCGCGGGCCAATAAAGCAGCTCGAGCAGCCGCGGCCAGGACGACATCAACAGGTACCAGTAGCGCAGGATCATCGCGCCGATGCGATGGATGGAAACGCCGCGGTGGAGCGAGAGCTCGGTCATGGCTGCGCCCCGTAGCCCGGATGGGGTCCCGTCATTCCGGGGCGCGCGGAGCGCGAGCCCGGAATCCATAACCATAGGCGGCGATTGTGGTGCGAGACTGGTAACCCCGAGTCTTCGCCAAATTCAATTCTGTGGTTATGGATCCCGGGCTCGCGACTATGTCGCGCCCCGGGATGACAGATTCCATCCGGGCTACGGCTCCGCATGCTCATCTTGCCGCCTCCTTCGCACCGTTCGCCCGCCCGCGCGCGACGTCCAGGAACACCTCCTCCAGCGTGGTGCGGTTGTAGCGCGCCATGATGGCCTCCGGCGTGTCGTCGTCCTCGATGCGGCCGCGCTTCATGATGATGACGCGGTCGCAGAGACGCTCGACCTCGAGCATGTTGTGCGAGGCCAGAAGGATGGTGGCGTTGTTCTCCTTGCGATAGCGCTCCATATGCGCCCGCACCCAGTCGGCTGTATCCGGGTCGAGCGAGGCGGTGGGCTCGTCCAGCAGCAGCAGCTCGGGCTGGTTGATCAGCGCCTTCGCCAGCGCGACGCGGGTCTTCTGCCCGGCGGAGAGCTTGCCGTTGGCGCGGTCGATGAATTCGGTGAGATCAAGCTCGTCGGCCAGCCTGGCGATGCGATCGGAGACGTTCTTCACCGCATAGAGCTTGCCGAACACGGTGAGGTTCTGCCGCACCGTGAGCCGCATCGGCATGTCGACATAGGGGCTCTCGAAATTCATCCGCCCCAGTACCGCCGCGCTCTCCTCCGGCATCCGATGCCCGAGCACCTGCACGCGGCCGGAGGTCGGCAGCACCAGGCCCATGATCATCGCGATGGTCGTGGTCTTGCCGGCGCCGTTGCCGCCCAGGAGCCCGGTGATGCTGCCACGCGGCAGCGAAAAGGAGATATCGTCGACGGCGCGGGTCTGCTTGTAGACCTTGACGAGGTGATCGACCGCAATGGCCGCAGAGGAGCCGCGCTCCGCGACAGTCGGCGGACTTGAAGCTTTGTCGTTCCCGGTCATGCTAGCCGTTCTTCTGCTATTGCAGCGGATAGCGCAAGGCTTGTAATCCGGGTGGTTCCGCGAGCCCCGCGTTTGTGACCGAGAAGGCACCGCCACATTGGCCGAGATGACTGAGACTGCCGATACCGACTTCCGCCACGCACAGCGGCATATCCGCCTGGACACGATCCTGCGGCTGCGCTGGCTGGCGGTGCTCGGCCAGCTCGCGGCGATCTTCATCGTGGCGCAGGGGCTGGAGTTCAACGTCGAGATCGTCCCCTGCGTCAGCATCATCGCGCTGTCGGCGGCGCTCAACCTGGCGCTCCAGACCGTGTCCAATCCGCTGCAACGGCTGGAGCCGATGCAGGCGGCCGGACTGCTCGCGCTGAACATCGTGGAGCTGGCGGGGCTCTTGTTCTTCACCGGCGGACTGCAGAACCCGTTCTCCTTCCTGTTCCTCGCGCCCGTGCTGATCTCGGCCACGGCGCTGCCGGCCCGCCTCACCTTCGGCCTTGGCCTGCTCGCGGTGGCCTGTGCCTCGGTCCTGTTCTTCTTCCATCTGCCGCTGCCCTGGGATTCCGACGATCCCCTGGTGCTGCCGCCGATTTATCTCATCGGCATCTGGCTCTCGATCGTGCTCGCGATCGGCGTCACCAGCCTCTACTCGTTCCAGGTGACGGAGGAGGCGCGCAAGCTCGCCGACGCGCTGGCTGCGACCGAGCTGGTGCTGACACGCGAGCAGCATCTGACCCAGCTCGACGGCCTGGCTGCCGCAGCCGCGCACGAGCTCGGCACGCCGCTCGCGACCATCTTCCTGATCTCGCGCGAGCTGGAAAAGACGGTGAAGGACCCGAGTTTCGCCGCCGACCTGAAAACCCTGCGCGAGCAGACCCAGCGCTGCCGCGACATCTTGAGCAAGATCACCCAGCTTTCCTCCGAAGGCGCGCCGTTCGACCGCATGAAAATGTCGGAGCTGATCGAGGAGGTGGTGGCCCCGCACCGCGATTTCGGCGTCGACATCAAGGTGCGGATCGCGGTGGCGGCCTTCGCCGAGCCGATCGGCTCGCGCAACCCGGCGATCCTCTACGGCGTCGGCAACATCGTCGAGAACGCGGTCGATTTCGCCCGCACCACCGTCGAGGTGAATGCATGGTGGAACAAGGACACGATCGAGCTCGTGATCTCCGACGACGGCCCGGGCATTCCGCCCGACATCCTTAACCGGATCGGCGAGCCCTATTTGTCGCGGCGGCGCAATCTGGATGACGGCGGCGGCGAGCGGCGCGGGCTCGGGCTTGGCGTGTTCATCGCCCGCACCTTGCTGGAACGCACCGGGGCCAAGGTCTCGTTTACCAACCGGACCTTTCCGGAACACGGTGCTGTGGTTCACATCAATTGGCCGAGGGAGCGTTTTGAGACTATCGAGACGCTCGAAGAAACAATAGGATAGGCCGCGACCTTGCGTCGCACAGCAGGGCCGATCGACTATTTGCGGCCTTGGCACCGCCTGATTGCGACGCCATATGTAGATGTGCAGAGAGAGGACAACACCTTGAACGCCATCGCCGAACTGAACGAACAGACCGATCGCTCGCTTCTCATCGTGGAGGACGACAAGCCGTTCCTGGAGCGGTTGTCGCGCGCGATGGAGACCCGTGGCTTTGCGGTGACGTCGTGTGACACCGTCTCGGATGGCCTCGCGCAGATCGGCAAGGCCGCGCCAGCCTTCGCCGTGGTGGATCTGCGGCTCGGCGACGGCAATGGTCTCGACGTCGTCTCCGCGCTGAAGAAGAAGCGCCCCGAAGCCCGCGCGATCGTGCTGACCGGCTATGGCAACATCGCCACCGCCGTGACCGCCGTGAAGATGGGCGCGATCGATTATCTCTCGAAGCCCGCGGATGCCGACGACGTGGTCGCCGCGCTGCTCTCGACCAGCTCGGAGAAATCCGAGTTGCCGACCAACCCGATGTCGGCCGACCGCGTCCGCTGGGAGCACATCCAGCGCATCTACGAGATGTGCAACCGCAACGTCTCGGAGACGGCGCGCAGGCTGAATATGCACCGTCGTACGTTGCAGCGGATTCTGGCCAAGCGCGCGCCGCGGTAACGGTCTCGTAGGGTGGGCAAAGGCGCGTAGCGTCGTGCCCACCAACTCTGCTTCAATTTTGATTGGCTTGGATGGTGGGCACGCTACGCTTTGCCCACCCTACGGCGTCCGCGTTCGCCGCGCCGTTATTCCCAAAAATCCGCGTGGCCCTGCGGGTCGACCAGACGGTTGATCCGCAGCGCTGCCGCCATCGCGAAACGCACCGTCATCTGCTTGCGCGTGGCGGCGGCGATCTTGTGCTCGGGCGCCTCGCAGTGCATGTGCGCGCCATAGGCGTCCGCAATGATCAGGCCGGTGTCTTGCGGGAAGATCTCGCACGGCAGATCCTGCGTGAAGGCGAAGAACAGCCGGTCGCAATGGGCGCGGTATTCGTGCCATTTCTGGTCGGCACGCAAATCCTCGACCGACGATTTGATCTCCACGATCCAGATCTCGCCGCGCTCGTTCAGCGCCACCAGATCGGCGCGCCGGCCCGACGGCAGCGGTAGTTCGCTGATGCAGGTAAAGCCGAGCGAGCGCAGCAGCCGCGCCGTGCCGCGCGCGATCGCCAGCGCCGTCTCGGACTGGCGGCGGTCGGGCGGCGGAACCAGGGCGATGTTGCGGGCGGTGCTGTCCATGGGGGGAGCTTAGCCGATTCCGGTGGGTGCGGACACTGCCCGATAGAAGAGGCGAGCCGCGACCTCACACTCCCTGTCGTCCCCGCGAACGCGGGGACCCATAACCACAGTGAGGAGTTGTGGGGCGAGCGGGTAACTCCGAGTCTCCCCGTGGGTCGGTCAAAATCCCCCGGGTATGGTCACTTGAAACTCCCCCACCTGATGATCGCCGTCAGCGCCGCTGAACAGCAGTAGCCGGTCAGGCAGGACGTTTATG
>NZ_JASAUS010000067.1:0-45532 GCF_029953005.1 Bradyrhizobium sp. Mp27
GACCTGATCCGCTGCTTGCCAGGTGCGCTGCTGCCGCTCGGTCCTTGACCGGCGGGGCGTCCGCCCCCCGTTCGCCCAACCTATACCTCAAGCGCGTTGCAAAGTACGGGTGGTCAGGCGGTGAAAAGCCGAAGGCAATCCTGTGCGCCTCGTCAGACAAGATGTTCGGCCGCATCAATCGGGCCCCAAAGCCGCACTCTCACGAATAGGACGGGTTAGCTCTCTCAACGCGCACGCCAATCGCGTGGGCGGCAGCCGAAGCGCTGCTTGAAGCGCCGCGCGAAGTGGGAGAGATCGGAGAAGCCCCAGTCGAACGCGATGGCGCCGATCGCGCGGCCGCCCGATGCCGGATCCCTCAGGTCGGCCGCCGCGCCCACGAGACGGCGATCGATCAAATAGTCCGAAAATGTCGTGCCGGAGCGTTCGAACAGCTTGTGGACATAGCGCTCGCTGATGCCGACGGCGCCGGCGACCGCCGCGACCGTCAGTCCCGGCTCGCGCAGCCGCTCGTGAATGGCGCGGCGCAGCGCCAGCACGGTCGCGTCCGCAAAGCTTGCGGCCTCCGCCGTCTGCGCCCGCGAGCGGCGCGACAGGCTGAGCGCAACGAGATCGAGCAGCACGTCGAACAGCCGAATGCTGTCCTCTTCCGCCATCCGCAATGCGCCGGCGTTGAGGGAGCGTGCGGTCTCGACGATGAGGTGACCGACATGGGGATCGTCGGAGACGCGCTCGGCCCTGAAATCGAACGACGGCGGCAGCCGGTCGCGCAAGGCGCGCGATGGCACCCAGAACGAAGCGACCTCCAGCATCGGACCGCGATCGTGCAGCAGCGTCACCTCGCGGTCGCTGTCGACGATGCCGACCTGGCCGCGCGACAGGCTGACCTCGCTGTCGCCCTGGAGCATGCGGCAGCGCCCGGCCAGCTTGAAGTTGAGATAGAAGCAGCTCTCGGTCGACGCCGCGATATCGGCGCGCGAGCGATGCACGGTATGCTCGGGAAAGACCACGCGATTGATGGCGCCGGTGCCGATCTTGATGGCCTCGACCTTGGCCGGGAAGCGCGACGTCGTCGCCGATTCCGGCGTCAGGTTCATGAATGCCTGGCAGATCGCCTCGCGGTAATAGGAAAACTGCTCGTCCGGCCGGGTCACTGCGGTGTTCCAGATGACGTGCCGCGGCCGGCTTGTGGGACTGACCTGCTCCATCAGTTCGCTCCGAGACCAATCCGGTTCAGCGCCAGCCAAGCGGAAAATGGCCGGCCGGTTCACACTTCGCACAACAAGAATTGTCCGCCGCGCCTCGCGAGCGCCGCAAAGGACCCACGTCATGCCGATCTAACCACACCCTCGGGAGCAGCTACAACATGTCGACCTACGTTCTCGTCCATGGCGCCTGGCACACCGGTGCCGAGTTCGAACCCGTCGCGGCCCCGATCCGCGCCGCCGGCCACAAGGTCTACACGCCGACAATCAAGGGCAATCGCCCCGGCGATGCCAAGACGACCGGGCTGAAGGACGCGATCCAGTCGATCGCCGACTATCTCGCCGAGAATAATCTCAAGGACGTGATCCTACTCGGCCATTCCTATGGCGGCATGATCATAACCGGCGTCGCCGACGTCGCGCCCGAACGCATTCGTCGCCTGGTGTATTGGAATGCCTTCGTGCCGAACAACGGCGAATGCCTCAATGACATGGTGCCGCCGCACTTTATCGGGCTGTTCGACGCCATCGCGGCCGAACGCGGCGACAGCTCTGTGGTGTTGCCCTTCCCGATCTGGCGCGAAGTCTTCATCAACGATGCCGATCTCGAGACCGCGCAGCGCGCCTATGATGTGCTCAACCCGCATCCGTTCGCGACTTTCACCGACAAGATCGCGCTCAAGACCAATCCGGCGGAGATGCCGCTGGCAAAGTCCTATATCAACTGCACCGAGGACGTCGCGATGCCGCACAGCCATCCCTGGCATCCGCGGCTCTCGGAGAAGCTCGGCCTGTTCCGTCTGGTGCAGGTGCCGGGAAGCCACGAACTGTGCTTCTCCGATCCGGCGCGGCTGGCCAAGGCGATCATGGAGGCGGGGCGCGACTGAGCCGCGCGGCTTGATCGCGCGGTCGCCGGTCACCTGATCCGCTTGTCGGCGGCGACGAAGTCGATGAGGTCCGCACCTTCGCGGAGAGATATTTGCGGCTCGGATAGACCGCGAACAGCCGCCCGTCGAAGACGATGTCGTCGGGCAGGACGTGCACGAGACGCCCGGCGGCGATGTCCTCGGTGACCAGCCATTTCGGCAGGAAGGCGAAGCCCATGCCTTCCAGCGCGGCCATGTGCAGCAGCGTCTCGTTACCGCTGCGCAGGACCGGGGTGAGCTTGACGGTCTCGACCGTGCCGTTCCTGTTCAAGGAGAAGCTTTCGCCTGGATAGAGCGCGTAGTGCAGCAGCGCCTGGCCGGCGAGGTCGGCCGGCCTGGCCGGGCGTCCGGCGCGATCGAGAAAGGCAGGCGCAGCGACCAGGTGGAATGCGACCCTGGTGATGGGGCGCGCGATCAGCGCCTCGTCGGGCGCCCCGGTCGCACGCAGCGCGAGGTCAAATCCCTCCTCGACCAGATTGACCAGCCGACCGCTGAGATCGACATCGAGGCAAACTTCCGGATAGCGGGCCTGATAGTCCGCGAGCACGCCCGCGAAGATCGTGTTCGCCATCCATACCGGCGCGGTCAGCCGCAGCGTGCCGCGCGGAACGACGGTCGCGTTGCTGACGGCGGCTTCGACCTCGTCGAGCGAATCGAGCATCTGCCGCGCCTGCTCGAAATAGAGCGCACCGCTCTCACTCAGGCTGACGCGCCGGCTGGTGCGGTTGAGCAGCCGCGTGCCGAGCCGCTTCTCGAGCTGCATCACATGCTTGCTCGCCATCGCGGGCGAAATGCGCAGACGCTGCGCCGCGGTCGCAAAGCTCTTCAGCTCCGCGACCAGGCAAAACACCCTCATGCTGACCAGGGAATCCATGAAATCATCAACATCCAGGAAAGGAACTCATCCCGGGGCACATAATGATCAAATGATGCGAAACCATCAAATGGTGGCAACCCTCACGTTCCGGAGAACCACCATGTCCACCACGACCTTCGAGACCGCCACTCCCGGCCGCGCCCTTCGTATCGGCCTCTGGGTCGCGCAGGGCCTGATCTTCCTCACCTTCGGCTCGGCTGGGCTGGTCAAGCTGCTGACGCCGATTCCCGAGCTTGCCGCGATGATGCCCTGGGCCGGCCAGTATTCCGAAACGTTCGTTCGCTTCATCGGGCTGGTCGATCTCGCCGGCGGGATTGGCATCCTGCTGCCGGCCCTGACACGGATCCTGCCGCGGCTGACGGTGCTGGCCGCGCTCGGCTGTTCGGTGCTGCAGGTGTTCGCGCTCGTCTTCCACCTCTCGCGCGGCGAGGCGCCAGTTACGCCTCTCAATGTCGTTCTGCTCGCGCTCAGCCTGTTCGTCCTGTGGGGACGCGGCCGCAAGGCGCCGATTGCTGCCCGGCAATTTTGAGCGGCAGGACAATGCGGCCATGATCTCAGCCAATGGATGGTCCCGGAGGGGCCTGCTTGCGGGCACAGCGATCCTCACGGCCGGCGGCACCGCCGCGGCCAAGGAGGATCGTCTCGCCGACGGCGTCGTGATCCTGATCGACAGCAACGAACCCTATGTCATGGGTCATGCGATCAGCTACTCGGCCAACCTCTCCAGGCATTTTGCCGACAGGCGAGCGAGATTGCTGATCGAGGTCGTCGCCAACGGCAAGGGCATCGACGTCTTCCGGGCAGACAAGACCCCGCTCGTCGAGCCGCTTGCGACGCTGCGGCAGTCGCTGCCCAACCTCACCTACAGCATGTGTGCCTCGTCCAAAGCAATCGCGGAGGCCAAGGAGCAGATCCCGATTCCGCTGATATCAGGCGCGAGCCTCGTCCCCTTCGGAATCGGACGCGTGGTCGATCTGCAACCAAGGGTTTTGCTTATATCCATGCGTGAGACACCTCGCGAGGTCGGCGCAGCACTGACCCGGCGATCGCTCCTGATGGCCGCGCCTGCGATCCTTGTTTCTCCGCGTGCGAGCCGCGCGCAGGGCGGCAATCCCGCCTGGCCACCGGTGTTCGAGACCGGCCGCAGCCAGTTCACGCTGGTGCGGCCGCGCGCCGCGATGCCGCCGCTGCGGCTTCAGGACCTGCATGGAAAGGACGCCCTGGTGACGGCGAAGCCGGGACGCATCACGCTCATCAATTTCTGGGCGACGTGGTGCGCGGCCTGCCGGCTCGATCTGCCCGTGCTCGCAAGCCTCGCCGGATCGCAGCGCGACCAGCTGGATGTCGTGGCGATCTGCACCGACACCAAGGACCTGCGAAAAATCCGCGCGTTCCTCGGCGGCCTCGCCATGCAGAACCTCGCCTGCTATGTCGACGCGCGTGGCTCAGCAGCCGAAGCATCCACCTCGGTCTTCACGCTCATTGGCATGCCCATCACCTATCTGGTCGGAACAAGCAATCTCGTCGAAGGCTACATCGCCGGCGCGGCCGAGTGGCTCTCGCCGGCAGGCGCGCGGCTGCTGACATTCTATCGCGAACAAGGCTAGAACGAGACAGCCGGCTGCTGCGCCGCCGGTTCCGGCGGTCCCTGGTCGACCGCAAACGACGTCAGACTTGCGAGACAACCGTCATTGCAAGGTGCGGCAGCAAACCATACGCTTCCCATCATCGGCGGCCGCCGTCTGGTCTCGCTTGCATCGGGAGAATTGCGAATGGTTCACGTCTCGCGACGGAAACTGCTTCAGCTTGCGGCTGTTGCGCCATCGGCACTTCCTCTGACCTGGACGTCGGTTGTATCTGCCGCGACCGGAAAGAAGACCCTGAACGCGGTGATGCAATCGGACCTTCGCGTCACCGACCCTGGCTTCACGACAGCCATCATCACCCGCGACCATGGCTACATGGTCTACGATACGCTGCTCGGCATCGATTCCAGCTTCAGGGTGCAGCCGCAGATGGCCGACTGGACGGTGTCCGCGGACAGGCTGACCTACACCTTCACCTTGCGCGACGGCCTGAAGTGGCATGACGGCGCACCGGTGACGGCGGAGGATTGCGTGGCCTCGCTGAAGCGCTGGGGTCCGAGCGTCGACGGCATGGCGCGCAAGCTGATGGACTTCACGGCCGGTATCGAAGCCGCGGACGCCAAAACAATCGTCTTCAAGCTGAAGGAGCCCTATGGCCTGGTGCTGGAGACGATCGCCAAGCCGTCGTCGATCTGCGCCTTCATGATGCCCAAGCGGCTCGCGGAGACCCCGATCAGCAAGCAGATTCCCGAGCAGATCGGCTCTGGCCCGTTCAAATTCGTCGCGGCCGAATTCCAGCCGGGCGTGAAGGCCGTCTACGAGAAGAACACCGATTACGTGCCGCGCAAGGAGCCGGCCGAATGGACGTCGGGCGGCAAGGTGGTCAAGGTCGACCGTGTCGAGTGGCTGACGATGCCGGACGCGCAGACCGCGCTCAACGCGCTGCAATCCGGTGATGTCGATTTCGTCGAGACGCCGCCGTTCGACCTGCTGCCCGCGCTTGAGTCCAATCCGGACATCAACGTGACGATCCTGAACAAGTTCGGCTTCCAATCGTTCGGCCGGATGAACTTCCTGCATCCGCCGTTCGATAATGTGAAGATCCGCCGCGCCGCGCTGCTCGCGATCAATCAGAAGGACGTGCTCGACGCACAGATCGGCAATCCCAAATACTACAAGCTCTGCGGCGCATTCTTCATCTGCGATACGCCGCTGGCCAGCGACGCCGGCGGCGAGACCCTGATCAAGGGCAACGGCATGGTGGACGCCAAGAAGGCGTTGGCCGAGGCCGGTTATGACGGCACGCCCGTGGTGATCCTGGCACCGACCGATCAGATCCTGCTGAAGGCGCAGCCGGTCGTGGTCGCGCAGCTGTTGCGCGAGGCCGGTTTCAAGGTCGACCTTCAGGCGATGGACTGGCAGACCGTGGTCACCCGCCGCGCCAACCAGAAGTCCCCGAAGGAAGGCGGCTGGAACATGTTCTTCACTTATCAGGGCGCCGCCGATTCGATGAACCCGCTCGTCAATGGCGCGATGGTCGGCAAGGGCAAGGAGGGCGGCTGGTTCGGTTGGTCCGAGGACCCCAAGCTCGAAGAGCTGCGCGACGCCTTTGCCCGCGCCGCCTCACCGGAAGAGCGGAAGAACATTGCCTTCGACGTGCAGAAGGAGGCCTACGATCAGGTGATCTACGTCCCGCTCGGCCAATTCCAGGCGCCGAGCGCATGGCGCAAATCGCTCACCGGCGTGATCGACGGCCCGGCGACGCCGATGTTCTGGAATGTGGACAAGAACGAGTAGCCTGCTCTCCCTCTCCCCGTTCTCACGGGAAGAGGCAAAGCCCTAATTCGGATGCCACCAGCGGCCGCCGATCACGACGCCCTCGGAGACGATCTTGCGATCCCCGATCAGGTGCTCGCCGACGACGTCCTCGTAGTCGAACTGGCCCTGCCTGACCGTAACAAGCGTCGCGTCGCCGACGCAGCCGGGCTTGAGGCTGCCGAGCTCGGGACGCCGCAGCGCCATCGCCGCGTTCACCGTCGACGCCGCGATCACGTCCGACAGCTCCATGCCCATGCACAGGAACTTCGACATGGTCGTGACCTGGTCGAAGGCCGGGCCGTCGATGCAGAGCTGGTGGATGTCGGAAGAGATGGTGTCGGGATAGAAGCCGTTGGCGAGCATCGCGCGCGCGGTCTTGAAGGCGAACGAGCCCTTGCCGTGGCCGATATCGAACAGCACGCCGCGCTCGCGCGCGTCCAGCACCGCCTTCTTCACCGTGCCTTGCGCGGTTGCCGGCGTATTGGGGAAGGGGCGGAACGCATGGGTCAGCACGTCGCCCGGACGCAGGCGGCCCAGCACCTCCTCGTAGCTCGGCGGCGGATGGTCGATATGCGCCATCAAGGGCATGCCGACTTCGTTGGCGACCTCGAGCGCGATGTCGAGCGGCACGATCCCCGACGTGCCCGAGGAGTGCAGCCCCACGCGTACCTTGATGCCGACGATGAGGTCGCGGTTGGCATCGGCCACCTTGGCCGCCTCGATCGGATTCATCAGCCGCAGCTCCTCGCTCTCGCCGACCATGATCCGGTGCGAGAAGCCGAAGATGCCGGCATGCGAGACGTGCAGATAGGCGAGGATGCGGACCTGGCTCGGCTCGATCACGTGCTTGCGGAAGCCCGCGAAATTGCCGGGACCGGCGCTGCCGGTATCGACCGCCGTGGTGACGCCGGAGAGGCGGCAGAATTCCTCGGCGTCGATGCCGAGCGAGGTGCCGCCCCAATAGACGTGGGTGTGCAGATCGATCAGCCCCGGCGTCACGATGTAGCGCGAGACGTCGCGCACATCGGTGCTTGGATCGGCCTTGAGCCCGGTCCCGACGGCGGCGACCTTGCCGCCGGCAAAGGCGATGTCCGTTACGGCATCGAGCTTCTGGGACGGGTCGACCACACGGCCGCCGCGCAGGATCAAGTCGAAAGGCATTGTTGTCTCCGGATGGGGTAGCGAGGCGTGGCCGGAACGTCGGCAAGGCCAGGAAGGAAGTCTTTCGACTCTAGCAATTTTTGCGCCGACGAGTGTGGCAAACAGCGACGATTGCCCATGACAAAATGGCGATCCCGGGACGGCTCGAACTTTCAACCCATGTTTTACGAAACCGCTTTCAGGTCAACAATATCAGCGGCCTGTTCGGTCGGATTCCGGCTTCACGTGCGAAGCTGAAACATCCGCGGCCTATTGAAAAGACGGCAAGCGCGCATCCGGCAAACATGGCGTCGTCGGCAGGTCTCGGGCCAATGAGTGCCCGGCAAAAGTTGAGCCGTGGCCGACCCCATGTAGCTGGAGAAAAACGATGGAACGACTGAAATTGCTTGGCGTGATCGCTCTTTGCGCAGCCTTGGCGCCGGGGACGGCTGCCTCTGCGCGCGGCGGCGGACATGGGGGTGGCGGACATTTCGGAGGCGGCGGATTTCACGGTGGTGGGCATTTCGGAGGCGGCGGAGGCTTCCGCGGCGGAGTTGGTCATTTCCGGGCCGCCGGCGGCTTCCATGCGCCCGGCGCTTTCCATCAGGCCGGACGTCCCGTCGCGGCCGGCGCCGGCTTCCATGGCGGCCAATTCCATCATGCCGGGTTCCGGCATCGCTATCGCCACGCATGGGCTTACGGCGGCGGTCTTGGCCTTGGCGGCGCCTTCGCGCTGGGCGCCTATTCGGGCTGGCCTTACTATGGCGGCTACGACGACGGCTTTTACGGCGATTACGACGACTCTGCTGATGGCACGTCCTATTGCGAACAAAAATATCGCTCGTACGACCCGGCTTCGGGAACGTATCTCGGCTACGATGGCAAGCGACACCCCTGCCCATAGCTCGATGGGATGATGTCTTCGAGCCGTGCTCGCCGGCACCTTGGGAATCCCTGAGATCGCTGACGACGCACGGCCCGAATTGCCGGCGCGTTGCTGTTGCCAGTCTCCCCAGAGCAATATGGTTGTGACGAATGTCTTTGGGAGGCTGCTGATCAATCAGCTCATGATGCGTGGCGTTACGAAACCACCACGCTCCGCCCCTGGCGGCATCAAGCTAAGCCATCGAAAAGCTGGCGATCCCGGCATGACTCGAACATGCGACCTACGGTTTAGGAAACCGCCGCTCTATCCGGCTGAGCTACGGGACCGCGGAACCCGCTGGTACGGGTTCGATCCCGTCATAGCAGAGCAAAATGCGGTTCGCCAGCCGTCAGGCGGGCCAGACCATCGTCAACCTGAACAAGGCGGCTATACAATCGCGTCCAGGCCCCTCTCGGCGGAGCAGCTCACATGATCGAAAGCATCAGCGCCATCACGCTCGGCACGCATGACATGGGGCGCGCCGTGCACTTCTACCGGTCGCTGGGGTTCGAGCTCCTGTATGGCGGCGAAACCGCCGCATTCACCAGCTTTCGCGCCGGCAGCGGCTATCTCAACCTGACGGCGCAGCCGGACGACAAGCGCTGGTCTTGGTGGGGTCGCATCATCTTCTACGTCGCCGATGTCGACGGGACCTACGAGCGCGCACGCGCCGCCGGATGGCAGCCGTCGACCACGCCGCGCGATGCAGAATGGGGTGAGCGCTACTTCCATCTCACCGACCCCGACGGCCATGAGCTCAGTTTCGCGCGACCGTTGTCCTGGGCGCATAAGTCACACCGGCTGACGTTCCCAACGCGCAAGTAGCGCTGTCTCAGCCGCCGTGGCAAGCTCGGCGCGGTTGCCTCAAGCCAGACTTGTATCTGGGTTCTAACCAGGGAGGACGACCATGGTAACCTATGTCGTGCTGGGAAACTTCACTGACCAGGGAGCCCGCAACGTCAAGGACTCGCCGAAGCGGGCCGACGCCTTCAAGGAGATGGCCAAAACGTTCGGCGTGACCGTGAAAGAGATCGTCTGGACGCAGGGACGATATGACGTTGTGACCGTTCTCGAGGCTCCAGACGAGACTGCCGCGATGTCGCTCAGCCTTAGTCTCAGCGCACTCGGCAATGTCCGCACCGAAACGCTGCGCGCGTTTTCGGCGGCAGATATGACAAAGATCGTCGGCAAGATGCTCTGACGCTCAAGCCCGCGCGAGCGCACCGAACCTGGGATGGAAATCCCGGGCAGGGGCCTCTCATGCCCTGATATTGTTGTCCTTCACCACCTTGCCCCAATAGGCGACCTGCTTGTCGAAGAAGGTCTTGAACGCGGCGCCATCCTGGAGCAGCAGCGTCATCTGCTGCGTCTCCTTGAGCTGCGCGGCGGTCGCGGGCTCGCTCAGGATCTCCTTGGACGCCGTCGCCATGGCCGAAACGATGTCGGGCGGCGTGCCCGCGGGCGCGAAAATGCCCCACCAGGCGAGCGTCTCGAAATCCGGAAAGCCCGCCTCGATCGCGGTCGGCGTATCCGGCAACGCCGGCAGGCGCTCGCGGCCGAGTTGCAGGATCGGCCGCAGCATGTTGGTGCCGAGTTGGGCTGAGACCAGCGCCGCCGATCCCGCGATCAGATCGACATGGCCGCCGAGCACGTCGTTCATCGCCGGGCCGCCGCCGCGATAAGGCACGTGCATGATCTCGACGCCGGCCTTGGTGCCGAGCACCGTCATGGCGAGATGGCCGAGCGTGCCGATGCCGACGGAGGCATATTTCACCGCGCCGGGCGTCGCCTTGCAGGCGGCGACCACGTCGGCAAAGCTCTTGTAGGGACGGCCCGCGCCGGCAGCGATCACGTAGGGCGCGGTGCCCACCAGCAGCACCGGCATCAGCTCGCGCTCGACATCGACCGGTGGCTTGTCGAGGATGGACGGGATCACCGCGTGGGAATCGAAGGTGACCAGGAACGTCGAGCCGTCCGGCGGGCTCTTGGCAACCTGCGCCGCGCCGAGCGCGCCGGCGGCGCCCGACTTGTTCTCGACCACGACGATGCGGTTGAGCTTTGTCTGCAGATTGGCCTGCAACAGCCGCGCCATCGCGTCAGTCGATCCGCCCGGCGGAAACGGCACGACCAGCGTGATCTTGCCGGCCTGCGCCACCGCTGGCGCGATTGCGAGAATAGCGGGCGCTGCCAGCAGCGTGCGTCGTGTGATCGTCATGGTCCCCTCCCCTTTGTTTTGCGCCTGGCTTTTTGCTCTTTGGCGCCTAGGTCGTGCCGAAGCCCGACCCTGCTTTTTTGTATTCTGGCCGTGGTGGACTGAAAATGTCCAGCACGCGGGCCCCATCGGGGCCGGCGCGCATCGTGTGCGGCACATTGCCGGGCGTGCGCCAGAAATCGCCCTTCTTCACCGGAATTTCCTCATCGCCCTGGACGCGGATGGCGGAGCCGTCGAGCAGCACGCCCCATTGCTCCTCCGGATGATGATGCAGCGTGCCTTGCGCATGCGGGGCCAGCGTCACCACCGACAGCATCGCCTGCTCACCGGAGAAGATGCGCGTGGTCACACCCGCCGCGAGCTCGCGGAACAGCCCGTCGCTGGGATCGTTGATGTTGTGAAATTCGTCCTTCTGGCTCACACCGCCCTCCCCTTCATTCTGATCTGATCAGGATTTGCCGTAGGAGCCCTGGTAGCGGCCCTCGCGGATCGCTTTCATGGTCTCCTCCTCGCGCGCGACCTGGGCGCGGACGGCTTCCAGCAGCGCCGCGGCGCCGGCGGCGGGGAACGACACCACGCCGTCCTCATCGCCGACCACGATGTCGCCGGGCGAGATCACGCTGCCGCCGATCGTCACGGGCACGTTGATCTCGCCGGGCCCGTTCTTGTAGGGGCCGCGATGGATCACCGCGCGGGCGTAGCAGGGAAAGTCGTCAGCGGCGAAGGCCGCGACATCGCGGATCGCGCCGTCGATGACATAGCCCTCGGCTTTGCGCCACTGCGCGATGTTCTTCATGATCTCGCCGACCAGCGCGCGGGTCTCGTCGCCGCCGCCGTCGACCACGATGACGTCGCCCGGGCCGACCAGTTCAAGTGCGCGGTGGATGGCGAGATTGTCGCCGGGACGGGTGTGCACGGTGAAAGCCGTCCCCACCAGCTTGCCGCCGCGATGATAGGGCTTTAGCCCCACCGCGCCGGGCAACCGGGCGAGATTGTCTGAAATGACCGAAGTCGGCGCGCCGCGAAAACCCTCGATGATCTCGGCCGGCGGCTTCGGCACGCTGTTCGCTGCGATGGTGATCGTCATGTCTCAATCCTTCTGTATTCTTCTTATTCGGCGTGCGCCAGCGCCTTCGCCGGCCGAATCCGGAAGGCGCGCCCTTCCTTCATCCACGCCGCGCGCTCGTCGCGCAACAGTGTGCGGCGAACTTTTCCGGAATCATCGCGCGGTGGGGCGCTGACGATCTCGAAGCTCTCGGGGTGCTTGTAGCGGCTGAGCCGGTCTTTCAAGAAGTCCGCCATGCCGTCGGCGATGGCCTGGCGGTCCGCGTCCGGCTCCGGTTCGATGATGGCATGCACGCGCTGGCCAATTCCGGATCGGGCAATCCCACCACCACGCAGGAGCGCACGCCCGGGCATTCGGACACCGCGGCCTCGACCTCGGCCGGATAGATGTTGGCGCCGCCGCGCAGCACCATGTCGGCGAGGCGGTCGCCGAGATAGAGATACCCTTCGGCGTCCAGTCGGCCGATATCGCCGAGCGATTCCCAGCCGTCCGCGCGACGCTTCGGCTCGGCCCCGAGATAGTGATAGGTGGCGTCCTTGCCGTCATTGTTGAGGAAATAGATCTCGCCGGTCTCGCCGGGCGCGACGTCCTTGCCGTCCTCGCCGACGATGCGCAAGCGCGCCATCTCGCCGATCTTGCCGACCGAACCCTTGTGGGTCAGCCATTCCGTGCCTGATATGATGCACGAGCCCTGGCGCTCGGTGCCGCCATAGAGCTCCCAGACCCGCTCAGGCCCGAGCCAGCCGATCCAGTTCTCTTTCAGCCAGGGCGGCATCGGAGCTGCCATGTGAAACACGGTCTGGAGGCTCGACACGTCGTAAGAGTTGCGCACGCTCTCCGGCAACGCCGAGATCCGGTGCATCATGGTCGGAACGAAATTGACCCATTGCACGCGCTCGCGCGCGATCTGGCGCAGCGTCTCCTCGGCGTCGAACTTGACGAGACCGGTGAGCTGGCCGCCGGTGAACAGCGCGTAGTGCGACACGATGAACGGCGCATTGTGGTAGAGCGGACCGGGATTGAGCAGCGAAACGCCGAAGGGAATGTTGAGCGGCGGCGCGGCGACCGTGTCGGTCACGGCCGGCTGATGATCGAGGATCACCTTTGGCCGGCCGGTCGAGCCGCCGCTGGTCATGGCTTTCCAGTAGCGGGCCACCGGCGGGTCGAGCGGCTCGTCCGAAAAACCTTCCGGCACGAAGTCCGCCGGCAGGCGGTTCGGCGCGTTCCAGTCGGCCTCGCCGCCGACCACCAGCGCCGGCTTCAGAACGTCGAGCACCGCGGCGGCCTCGCCGCGCGGCAGCCGCCACGACAGTGATGTCGGCGTCGCTCCGCACTTCCATACCGCAAACGAGGTCTCGAAGAACGCGTTGCCGTTAGGCAAACCGATTGCGACAAAGTCGCCGGGCTTGACGCCCTTGGCCATGAACGCCCGCGCGCGCCGATTGGCGCCGCGTTCGAGCTCGTCCCATGTCAGCGTATCCTGCCCGTGACGGACGGCGATCGTGCCTTGCGGTTTGCGTTGAGCGTACCAGCGAGGCACGTCGGACAGGGGCAGCAGCATCAGGTGTTTTCCACTTCGTCTTCTTGGCGTCGTCTCAGGATGAGGCGTCGCGAGACGAAGTGTAACAGCCGGAGCCAAGCCTTCAAGATGTCGATGTCAGCGCTCCGCCCCGCAGCCCGGAATATCGAACAGCGCCGCGAGGCCGCATTTCGAGGTCAGCATCTTGTCGCCGTCATGGCCGACGCCGGCGACGTCCCAGACCCGGTGATTGGGCGTGCCACGGTCGCGCCTGGCCATCGCATCCGCATAGGCGTGGCCGCGGGCGTAGCGCGTGGGACCTTGCGCCTCGGCCATGCAGCTCTTGTCCAGCGCGGAGTGCTTCGGATTGGTATCGAGCGTGCCGAGCAGATAGATCACCTCGCGCTCGACATAGCGCTGCTCCAGCGCGGCCGGCGTTGCGTTCGCAAGATAGAGCGGACGCCCGTCCATGCCGTATTTCCAGTTGTTGTAGCCCGGGCAGGATGCGGCGATCGCCGGCACGGGCCGCGTGTTGCTGAAATAAGCGTAGGAGGAGGGATTGGCGACGACGTAGCGGACATCGATATGCTGGCGCGACAGCGCCGCCTCGCCTTTGCCGGCGATGGCATAGCGTTGCGCGACCTGGCCACCGCCGGAATGGCCGGCGACGACGACCTGCTTCAGGTTCGGGAAGATGCGCCGGTCCGAGAGTTTTGCGAGGATCGCATCGAGCGCATCGAAGGACGACACCGGATTCGGCGCCAGCGCGGCGTCGCCGCCCTCCCACCCCTCCAGCGACCAGCGCAGCGTATCCGCGGGCAGCTTGTGCGCGTCGATATCGATCTCCGCCAGAAACTGCGGGACGATCATCAGCGCGCTCTTGCCGTCGTCGCCCGCCGCAACCTGCGCAGTATGGGCCGACATGTAATATTCGTCGGCATTGCGCAGGCGTCCGTGCAGCACGATGATGGCACGCGAGATCGCCGGCAGCGGCAGCGACCAGTCGCTGGAGAGATAGAGCGGCAGCATTCCCTGGCCGCCGACCGAGAGCCGCGCGTCGGCGATCGCCCTCACCGGCTTGCGGTTGGGCGCCTCTTCGTCCGCTGCGAACGCATGGCTGGAAATGAACGCCAATATGATTGCGGCGAGACGGGCCAACGCTCTCATGACGGATATTCCCCTTCGAATTCAAACCAATAAAGTCTAAGCCGATCATGTGCCGCGCGGCTGTGACTCCCGCGCCACGTCAAGCAAAAAATGTCAGCATTCCAGCCATGAAATTCCCGAGTTCCACGGGTGACAAGCCGGCGATAAAGGGGCAAAAATCGGACCCGACTCAGTTCGGGTTGAGTTTTGCAGGGAATGCTCTCGTAGAATGTCGGACGTAGTTGCATCGCGTCGTGCGGCGCTAGTCGTTGCCGCAGCAGGATTTCTTCTGCTGACGCCGTTGCATGTCCACGCCCAATGGTGGAAGCGCGCGCCGGTCGATTTCGAGGAATGCGCCGACGCCGCCGAGAAGGCCGCGAACAAGACCGAGAAGACGGCTGCGCTTGCCGATTGCAACGCCAAGTTCGCCGGCCGCCGCAAGCCAGGCGGCGGCTATTCCTATTACGATTTCCTCCAGGACCGCACCTTCGACATCGCAGGTCCCAATCCGACGCCGGAGGAGCAGAAGAGGATCGACGAATCCTACACCGCCTATCTCGCCAATCAGCGCCGCAGCAATGAAGCCGCCCAAGCCGCCGCGCGTCAGCAGCGCGAGCAGCAGGAACAAGCGCGGCAGCAGCAGGTCGCACTGCGAACCGAGGTCGAGCGCGTGTCCGTCCCGGTCGCGCGCGTGCCTGTCCCGATCGAGCGGCCGAAGGTGCAGCAGTCCGTGAGCCCGCGACCGAAGGGCGCGCCCTGCACCAAGGGCTCGTTCTCCTGCGAATGGCCGCGGCTATCGGAAAGCTTGAGCGATCTGAAGAAGCTGTTCACCCCGGCGCCAAGCAAGCCGGCGAAGAAGGGGTAAGCTCCTCGCGCAGCAAACTCCGCTGTCGTCCCGGACAAGCGGAGCGCTGATCCGGGACGACAGCGAGAGTGTGGCGTCAGTTCGGCTGCTTCTTCTTGCTGCGCTTCGGTTTGACCACCGGTGCACGCATGGGCTCTGTGGTCGTCGGCGAATTGCCCAACTGCGACCTGCTCTCCTGCAACCGCCTGTCATAGCCGGGCGAGCTCACGACCGTCGGCGGCCTTGCGTAGGCCAGCGTCGATGCGCCGCAGAGCGCGGCCAGCGCGAGCCCAATCTTCAGACAACGCGTCATCGTTGCTCCTCCCGCCGCCCGGCTCGCACTCAGGCGGCTCCGCGGATCTGCTGCGGCGTCAGTCGCGGCGGGCCATTGCCTGCCGTCTCGGCCTGCTTGATCAGCGCAACAATACGGCGCATCAGCGGCACGTCGACGTTGTTCTGCTCGGCGAGCGCGATGACTGCGCCCTGGAGATAGTCGATCTCGGTCTTGCGGCCCTGCTTCAGGTCCTGCCACATCGAGGAGCGCGCCTCGGGATCGATCTTCATCGTGCGCCCCAGGATCGCATTGAAGATCACATCGGGCAGCCTCAGCAGGGTCGGCGTCCACCTCAGCGGGATCGGCGTCGCCGAGACCGGCGCGATGCCGGCGGCCTTCATCGCAGTCACGCCTTCGGCCATCTGGTCGGCGAACAGTTGTCGCCAGTCGCGGTTCGCCAGTTGCGCGGCGAGCGGCATGTCGGACAGCGCGCTGAGCGCATTGTTCAAATTGATGATCAGCTTGCCCCATTGCACGCCGGTGATGTCACGGCTTGCGCGCACAGCGAGGCCGGGCACCGACAGCGCTGCGGCCGTATTCGCCTCATCCTCGCCGACATGGATGTCGCCGGACGTCGAGCGGTGAAAACGCCCCTCGCCCATCGCGATCACGTTGAACGGCACCATGCCGGCGAGCAGGCGCCGGCTACCGAGCTGCTCGCGCAGCACCGCGACATTGCCGACGCCGTTTTGCAGGGAGACGATGACGGCGTCCTGCGGCGCGTGCCGGGCAATCTGGTCCGCGACTTCGGCGGTGTCGGCGCTCTTCACCGTGACCAGCACGATGCCGGCGTTGTGGAAGATCGCGGGATCCTCAGACAACGCGAGCTGGCCCGCGCCGAGCTTCTGCTCGGAGCCGTCGAAATCGGTCAGCCGCAGGCCGAACCGCTCGATCTCCGTTTTGACCCGCGGCCGCACCAGCAGCGCGACGCGGCGCCCTCCGGCCGCCAGCTGGCCACCGACGAAACAGCCGATGGCGCCCGCGCCGGCCACCACGATCGGTCGATCCGCAACCACCTGACCTTGCTCCCTTGAAAGACCCGCCCTCGATAGCAGAGGCAACGCCTGCTGCCCATTGGTTGCGGTGCATTCGCCTTGTAACCGTCATGAGAGCCTCATATGTTTTTGCCCCGGGGGCTGTCACCGGCGAGAACTCGCCGACGAGAACGCCAAAGGAGAGCACCATGGGTCTACTCGACGTCCTCAACGGCATGCAGAATGGCCCCCGCGGCCCGAGCACGCCCAGCTCTGAGCAATCCTCCGGCGGCATGTCGCCAATGACCATGGCGCTGCTCGGCCTGATCGCCTGGAAGGCCTTCAAGCATCTGACGGCAGGCCAGCCCGACGCGGCGCCGGCGCCGCAGCAGCGCTCGCCGCTGCCGCCTCCGACGCCTGTCAATACGGGCAGCAGCGCTGTTCCCGGCGGCCCCGGTGTTAGCGGCGGCCTCAGCGACCTGCTCAAGGGCGGCCTCGGCGGCCTGCTCGCGGGCGGCGCCGCCGGCACCGTGCTGAGCGGCGGTCTCGGCGATCTCCTCAACCAGCTTCAGCAGGGCGGCCACGGCGAGGCCGCGAATTCCTGGGTCGGCAAGGGCCAGAACAAGGCGATCGCGCCCGGCGATCTCGCCAGCGCCCTCGGTGCCGACCAGATCCAAAGCCTGTCCGCCCAGAGCGGCCTGTCGCGCGACGAGCTGCTCTCCGGCCTCAGCCAGTATCTGCCACAGGTGATCGACCACCTGACGCCGGACGGACGGCTGCCGACCGAGAACGAGCTCTCGGGCAGACTTTAATCGAACCTTGATCTACGCATTCTCGGGAAGGGGAGCACTGACATGAGCATGGGCGGCCTGTTGTGGATCATCGTCGTCGGCTTCATCGCCGGCCTCATCGCGCGCTGGCTGGCGCCGGGACCGAACAACCCGAGCGGCTTCATCCTCACCACCATCCTGGGAATTGCGGGTGCGTTTCTCGCGACCTTCATCGGACAGGCGATCGGGCACTATAGCCCCGACCAGGGCGCCGGCTTCATCATGGCCACGATCGGCGCGGTGGTGGTGCTGTTCATCTGGCACCGGCTGGTCGCGAGCGGCGTGATAAAAGGATAGGTCCCTCGTCGTCCCGGACAAGCGCGCCCTAAGCGCGCGCAGATCCGGGACCCATAACCACAGGAAGTAGTTTGGTGAAGACCGGCAGCTCCGAGTCTTCGCCAAACTACTTCCTGTGGCTATGGGTCCCCGCGTTCGCGGGGACGACGTCTGCGTGTGACGCGCGGAGCGCGGCGCCAATCAAGTAATCAGATGCATCCCCGCATCCATCCGCACGACCTCGCCGGTCATATTGCTCGACGCCTGCGTTGCCAGGAAGCAGACGAGCTGCGCGATGTCATTCGCGGATGAAGCGACCTTCAGCGGCACCTTCGCCACCACGCTGTCGCGCACCTGCTTGGCGCCGGCCTCGCCGCGGCCCTTGGTGAACCAGGGCGTGTCGATATAGCCGGGGCACACCGTGTTGACGCGGATCAGCGGCGCCAGTGCACGTGACAGCGACAACGTCATCGTGTTGAGCGCGCCCTTGCTCGCGGCATAGGCGATCGACGAGCCGACGCCGCTGATGCCGGCAACCGAGGACACGTTGACCACGGCGGACGGCCGCTCCGAAGCCTTCGCGCCGGCCTCGAGCAGGCTGCGCGACGCGCGCACCATCTGGAACGGGCCAATCGTGTTGACGGCGTACAAGCGCTGGAAATCTTCAGCCGACAATCCATCGAGATCGGCATGCGCGACATGCTTGGTGATGCCGGCATTGTTGACGAGCACGTCGAGCCGGCCCCAGCCGCTGGCCGCCGCAACGATCTTGCGGCAATCGTCATCTTTTGAGACGTCGCCCTGCGCGACGAGCACCTCCGCCGCCCCCGCCTTGCGGCAGAGTTCGGCCGTGGCCTCGGCTTCCTTCTGGCTCGAGGAATAGTTGATGAGGAGCCGCGCCCCACTCCGCGCGAGAATCTCCGCAGTCGCTGCACCAAGTCCGGATGCGGACCCCGTCACGATTGCGCACAAGCCGTCTTTTGCCATCCGGATTTCCTTCCCCTTGATTGAATGCAAGCCTTAAACAGCTGGCCCTGTTTAGCGAGTTTGCCGCGCCCTGCAAATCGAGCAAACTCCGCTAAGCGGAATTAGTCCATAGCAGCTCTTGCGCCCATGCCGGAGCCGCAGATGGGCCTGCGGTCAACGCTTGTCAGGGCCATGGCTTTTTCGGATCATCGGGCGCAAGAAGAGACCGCGCGCCGCACCGACCGGACGGAACGCGCCAATGGCAAAACACGGGGAACGCTGTGGCGGAGAGTGACAATATCGTCGTCGAGACCGCGGAGAAAATCTTCGCCGATCTCGCCGATCCGCAGACCATCAACAACGACAAGAAGGGTTCGTGGCAGGCGCCGCTGTGGCAGGCGCTGAGCGAAGCCGGCTTGCCCTTGTCCTGGGTGCCTGACGATCTCGGCGGCTCCGGCGCCAGCTTGGCCGACGGTTTTGCGCTGTTGAACGCCGCCGGCCGCTTCGCAGTCGCGGTTCCCCTGGCCGAGACCATGCTGGCGGGCTGGCTGCTTGCGCAGGCGAAGATCGCCTCACCGGAAGGTGAGATGACGGTGCTGCCGGCAAGCCCGAAGGACCGCATCACGCTCGATGCCGACGGCGCGCTCTCCGGCCGCGCCCGCGGCGTGCCCTTTGCCAAGGCGGCGAAGCACTTTGCGGTGCTGGCGCACGGCAAGGATGGCATCTCCATTGCCTTGGTCGATGCGAGCAAGGGCCGGATCGAATCCGGCCTCAATGTCGGCTACGACCACAGCGATACCGTGACGCTCGACAAGGTCCAACCTGTCACCATCAAGGCCGCGCCGAAGGGCCTTGACCAGACCACGCTCATGCTGATGGGCGGCGTCGCGCGCAGCCTTCAGATCGCGGGCGCGTTGGAAGCGATGCTCGACATCTCCGTGCGCTATTCCAACGAGCGCGTCGCGTTCGAGAAGAAGATCTCGAAGTTTCAGGCCGTGCAGCACAATCTCGCCCGGCTCGCCGGCGAATCCGCCGCCGCGCTTGCGGCCGCAACATCCGCGGCCGACGCCATCGCGAACGCAAAGTCATTCGACGACGAGGTCTACCTCGAAGCCGCCTCGGCAAAGATCCGCTGCGCGGAAGCCGCGGAGAAAGGCGGCGCCATCGCGCATCAGGTGCACGGCGCCATCGGCTTCACCAGCGAGCACATCCTGCACCGCTTTTCGCTGCGGGCGCTGGCCTGGCGCGACGATTTCGGCTCGGAGAGCCACTGGGCCGTCGAGCTCGGCAAGCTGGTGGCAAACCGCGGCGCCGACGAATTGTGGCCGCTCGTGGCTTCGCGCTGATCAGAGGACGAGACAACAATGACCGCTGCCCTTCGTTTCGATCCGATCCGCCTGCCCGAGAAGTGCGAGCAATTGCGCAAGGAAGTGCGCGCCTTCCTCGCCGAGGAAATCGCGGCCGGCACCTTCGATCCGCACAAGCCCAACCGCGAGGACACCGACGCGCCGGAATTTTCCCGCCGGGTCGGCGCCAAGGGCTGGCTCGGGATGACCTGGCCGAAGAAATATGGCGGCCAGGAGCGCTCGTTCCTCGAGCGTTACGTGGTGACCGAGGAAATGCGCGTCGCCAACGCGCCGACGCGGCGTTTCTTCGTCGCCGACCGCCAGAGCGGGCCGGTGCTGATCAAATACGCGCCCGAGCATATCAAGATGGACATCCTGCCGCGCATCTGCCGCGGCGAGATCTGCTTTGCCATTGGCATGAGCGAGCCGAACTCCGGCTCCGACCTGTTCGCGGCCAAGACGCGCGCGACCAAGACCGACGGCGGCTACCTCATCAACGGCACCAAGATCTGGACCTCGTCGGCGCACATCGCCGACTACATGATCGCGATCTTCCGGACCTCGCAGCCGACCAAGGAAAACCGCCGTCACGGCCTGACGCAGTTTCTGGTCAAGATGAAGCAGCCGGGCATCCAGGTGAACCCGATCGGCCAGATCACCGGCCAGTACGAGTTCAACGAGGTCGTCTTCACCGACTTCTTCGTGCCCGACGATCACGTGCTCGGTGAAGTCGACGGCGCCTGGAAGCAGGCGACGAGCGAGCTCGCCTATGAGCGTTCCGGCCCCGAGCGTTTTCTGGAGACCTATTACGTGCTGACCGAGCTCGTCCGCGCGGTCGGCCCCAACCCGGACACGCGCAGCGCCGAAGGCATCGGCCGTCTCGTGGCGCAGCTCCACACCATGCGGCGCATGTCGGTCTCGGTTGCGGGCATGCTGCAGGCCGGCAAGGAGCCGGTGGTGGAGGCGTCCATCGTCAAGGACATCGGCACGGTCTGGGAGCAACAGCTTCCGCATCGCGTGCGCGATCTCGCCGCCTTCGTCGAGGAGACCGCGACCAACCGCGAGACGCTGGAGCGGCAACTCGACTTCGCCATCAAGACCGCACCGAAACTCACCATCCAGGGCGGCACCACCGAGGTGCTGCGCGGCATCATCGCGCGCGGACTTGGTTTGCGCTAATTCAATCGAGGATCGTCATGAGCACCTATAAAGATATCGGCGTCGAAAAAGTTGGCCACGTCGGCACCATCGAGATCCGCCGTCCGCCGCTGAACTTCTTCGACATCTCGCTGATCAACCAGATCGCGGACGCACTCGACGAGTTCGATCGCGACATCGAGATCCGCGCATCCGTGCTGTCGGCACAAGGCAAGGCATTCTGTGCCGGCGCCAATTTTGGCGATCCGGCGCGGCAGGCGCAGGAGGCGCGCGAGGCCGAGAAGAAGGGCGACCCGGCCGACAACCTCGGCCCGATCAACCATCTCTACATCCAGGCCGTGCGCATCTTCCGCGCCAAGAAGCCGATAGTCGCGGCCGTGCAGGGCGCAGCCATCGGCGGCGGGCTCGGTCTCGCAGTGTCGGCCGACTTCCGCGTCACCTGCCCGGAAGCGCGCTTCTCCGCGAACTTCACCAAGCTCGGCTTCCATCCCGGCTTCGGCCTGACCGTGACGCTGCCCGAGCTGATCGGCAAGAACAACGCCGAGCTGATGTTCTACACCAGCCGCCGCGTCACCGGCGAAGAGGCAGTGAAGTGGGGCCTAGCCAACGAGCTGGTGCCGCAGGACCAGGTGAAGGCGGGCGCGATGAAGCTCGCCGCCGAGATCGCCGAATGCTCCCCGCTCGGCCTCCTCTCCACCCGCGCCACGATGCGCGCCAACCTCGCCGATCGCGTGATGGCCGCGACCAACCACGAGCTCGCCGAGCAGACGCGCTTGCGCGCGACGGAAGACTTCAAGGAAGGCGTCAAGGCCACCGAAGAGCGGCGCACGGCGAATTTTAGGGGAAGGTGATCGCTGCGGCGGCTCGCCGTATTACTTTGGCGTTGCCACAACCTCCCTGTCGTCCCTGCGAAAGCAGGGACCCATAACCACAGGGAGGAGTTGTGGCGCGAAGCTGGTCAACACGAGTCTTCGCCAAACCACTCCCTGTGGTTATGGGTCCCGGATCTGCGCTTCGCTTGTCCGGGACGACAGCGGTGTGTGTGGCAATCGCTCAAGCCGCAAGCCGGAACGTCACCCCGCCGAGCAGAAACTCGTTCCCCGCAACCGCGAGCCCTTTCGCCTTCGCGGCATGCAGCACGCTCGCCACATCCGCCACCTGAAACTCCAGCGCGCTCATGATCTCGCTGGCGCCCTTCACGAAGTGGAAGGTGGCATTGGGCAGTTTCAATTCGGCACCGCCACTCGGCACGACCCCGATGACCTTCCCCCAATGTTCCGCGAGCCCCTGAGGATCCGGGCTCTGCATCTCCACGCCCGTCAGCGCCTGCGTCACATCCTTGCGGATGAATTTTTGCCAGTCCGGCCCCGCGGGCGGATACGGCCCCAGAATATCGTCGCTGCCTTTGGTATGGTTGAATTCGATGAAGGCGGCGCGGCAGTCGCGGGGGTGGAGCTGCACGCCGTGATAGGGCGCGTGGTCGATCACGTTGGCGGTGCGCACGCCCATCGCATTGGCGTTGCGGCCGCGCTCGTCCGGATCGTTGCAGCAGAAGATCGCCATATAGCCGCCGCGGCCGCCGGTCTTCTCGATGAAGCGGCCGGCGGTGGTGCCGCCCTTGAACGGCGCGACCACCTCCAGCAGGATCGTGTCGACCGGGAGCAATGCGTTCTCCAGGCCGTATTTGGCGACATTGCCATCGCGGTAGCAGACGTCGAGGCCCATGATCCCGGCGATGTCGGAGACCACAGGCGCGAGCTGCGGCGCGACGAGGCAGATCTGCCGAAGCCGCATATAGGGCGCCATCGTCATGCGCCCTTAAAGGTCGGCTTGCGCTTCTCGACAAAGGCCTTCGCGGCTTCCTTGTGGTCCTCGGTGTCGCTGCAACGGGTGTGATGGATCGCCTCGCCGTCGAAGCAATCTTCCAGCGCCAGATGCTCGGCGTTGTTGATGTTGCGCTTGATGAAGCCGAGCGCGATCGATGGCCCCTGCGCCAGCGACAGCGCGAGCTCGTGCGCGGCGGCATCGATCTCGGCGTCGGGAACGACTTTCGTCACCATCCCGATCGCATGCGCCTCCTTCGCCGTGAGCACCGGGGACATCAGATAGAGCTCGCGCGCCCGCGCGCTGCCGAGCAGCTGCGTCAGGAAATAGGTGCCGCCATAATCGCCGGAGAAGCCGACCTTGGCGAAGGCGGTCGTGATCTTGCAGGATTCGCTCGCGATGCGCAGGTCGCAGGACAGCGCCATGGAAAGGCCGGCGCCGGCTGCCGCGCCGTCTAGCTGCGCCACCACGGGCTTCGGCATCTGGTGCAGGATGCGCGACACTTCCATGCCGCGGCGCAGGTTCGCCATTTTCACTTCGAACGGCAGCGGCGCACGGCCTGCCGCCATCGACTTGACGTCGCCGCCGACGCAGAACGAGCCGCCTGCGCCTTTGAACAGCACCGCGCGCACCTCGGGATCGTCAGCCGCGCGCCGCGCGGCCTCGACCAGCCCTGCGACCATATCGGGGTTGAGCGCGTTCTTCCGCTCCGGGCGATTCATCGTGATGGTGAGCAGCCCGCCTTCGAGCTTTTGCAGGACCATGTCGTTCATGGGACGTCTCCCTTGTTGTTGTTTTGCTCGGGCCTCAGCCACACCCGTCATTGCGAGGAGCGAAGCGACGAAGCAATCCAGACCGTCTCTGCGGAAACATCTCTGGATTGCTTCGCTTCGCTCGCAATGACGATCTCTATTTCTTCACCAGCGGGCAGCGCGACTGCTCCAGCGACTGGAACGCCTCGTTGCCGGGGACGGTGGCGAGCAGCTTGTAGTCGTCCCAGCGGCCCTTGGACTCCGACGGCTTCTTGACCTCGAACAGGTACATGTCGTGGATCATGCGGCCGTCCTCGCGGATCTTGCCGTTCTTGGCGAAGAAGTCGTTGATCGGTGTCTCCTTCATCACCTTGATGACCGCGGCCGAGTCGGTCGTGCCCGCGGCCTTCACGGCCTTCAGGTAATGCGTGACGGACGAATAGACGCCGGCCTGCGCCGAGGTCGGCACCCGCTTGGTGCGCTCCATGAATCGCTTCGAGAACGCGCGCGTGTCGTCGTTGAGGTCCCAGTAGAAGGCTTCGGCGAGCAGCAGGCCCTGCGCAGTCTCCAGCCCGATCGAATCGATGTCGGAGACGAAGGCGAGCAGCGGCGAGACCTTCTGGCCGCCCTTGGTGATGCCGAACTCGGCCGCCTGCTTGATGGCGTTGACGGTATCGCCGCCGGCGTTGGCAAGGCCAATCACCTTGGCTTTGGACGCTTGAGCCTGGAGCAGGAACGACGAAAAATCCGAGGTGTTGAGCGGATGGCGCACGGCGCCGAGCACCTTGCCGCCGGTCTTGGTGACGACGGCGCTGGTGTCCTTCTCCAGGTCCTGGCCGAAGGCGTAGTCGGCGGTGAGGAAGAACCAGCTGTCGAGGCCGGACTTCACGGCGGCAAGACCGGTCACGTTGGCCTGGCCGTAAGTGTCGAACACGTAGTGGATGGTGTAGGGACCGCAGGCCTCGTTGGTGAGACGGATCGAGCCCGGGCCGTTGAACATGATGATCTTGTTGCGCGCTTTCGCGATCTCGCCGGCGGCGAGCGCAGTGGCCGAGGCCGCGACATCGTAGATCATCTCGACGCCCTGGTTGTCGAGCATGTCGCGGGCGATGTTGGCGGACAGGTCAGCCTTGTTGAGATGGTCGGCCGCTAGCACCTGGATCTTGCGTCCCAGCACCTCGCCACCAAAATCTTCGACGGCCATCTTGGCCGCGGTCTCGCTGCCGGGACCGGTGATGTCGGCATAGAGGCTCGACATGTCGAGGATGCCGCCGATCTTCAGCGGCGGCTTGTCCTGGGCCTGCGCGGCGGCGCTCGCACTCAGGGCAAACGCTGCGGCAAAAATGCCCGACAAAATATGCTTCATCGAAAAAGACCTCCCTTATCGCGCCGTACTCTGATGGCGGCTTGGTTATTGCTCTTGGTTGAAGCTGTTGCCGCAATCATGCCGCATGCGCAAGTGCGCAGCAAGCGCGAGGGCGTTGCGGGCGCATGATTGCCGCACATGTTTTCCGCAAAGCGGAATGGCATGTTGCGGCGAAATGTTTCCACCGTCATTGCTGTGCAAGTTCATTAATTCGCTGATCGAGTGTGAGGCAATGGCGACGCGTCACGCGAACTGCCGTAGGGTGGGCAAAGGCGCGCTCTTCGCGCCGTGCCCACGAGCCCGCGCGACAAATCAAAGACGTGGGCACGCTTCGCTTTGCCCACCCTACGATAGCCTTCGCGGTTCGCCACGTTTGCGTTAGAACTAGAGCACAACGCAACCTTTCCGGGCACCGTGACGCGACTGCTTCATCTCATCGTCGCACTTCTTCTCGTCGCCGGTCACACCGCGTTCGCCGCACCGTGCCAGTTCGAGTCCCAAGGCGACGGCCGCGTCGCCGCAATCGTCGATGCGCGTGGCGTGCGTCTCGATGACGGCCGCGAGGTGCGCCTCGCCGGGATCGAGCCGACCGCAACGACGAAGCAGGCGCTGACGTCGCTGCTCACCGGACGCGACGTCACGCTGCGCGGCACCGACGACACGCCCGACCGCTACGGCCGTCAGGGCGCACTCATCTTCTTCGTCGGCGAAAGCGAGGCCCCCATCCAGGCCATGCTGCTCGCCCAGGGCGACGCCCTCGTCTCCGCCGAGATCGCGGACAAGGACTGCGCGGCGGCCCTGATGGCGGCGGAGACCGAGGCGCGGCGCCAAAAAAAGGGCAACTGGGCTGACCCGTCGGCCATAAAAAACGCGGAAAGTCCGGACGATATTTTGGCGGGGATCGGGCGCTTTATGGTGGTCGAGGGCAAAGTCCTGTCGGTCCGGCAAGCTGGGGCAATGACCTACCTCAACTTCGGACGAAACTGGACACGCGGCTTTGCCGTGACTATTTCAAAGCGTACGCAACCCGCGCTCGAAAGCGCCGGGATCACTCTTAAGTCCCTGGAAAATAGACGGATTCGTGTCCGGGGCTGGGTCGATGGGAATTCAGGGCCGCGCATCGATGTGCGCCTTGCGGGGCAGGTCGAGTTGCTGGGCGCAAACGAGCCGACAGGGGTAAGGCCCTAAAAGGGCCAGGCACGGGTTAAGCGACGTGGATGGGGTGCTAGAACGGCACGTATCGAGTGAACGCCGCCGCCTGCGGGCTGCGCCGGCGGCGCTGTGCCTCGTGCTGGGCTCAGCCCTTGCCGGTTGCGGCGACATGAACCGGTTCCAGACCGCGGCGGCCCCGCCGACCGTGGCGATGCCCAAGCCGAAACCGGCGGTCGCGCAGACCCCCGCCACCGAAAAAGAGCACGAGCGCATCCTGGCGAGCTATGGCGGCACCTATGACGACCCCAGGCTCGAATCGCTCGTCAGCAAGACCGTCGACCGGCTCGTCGCGGCGTCCGACCGCCCCGACCAGGGCTATAAGGTCACCATTCTCAATTCCGGCGCCGTGAACGCGTTCGCGCTGCCGAACGGCCAGCTCTATGTCACCCGCGGCCTGCTCGCGCTCGCCAGCGACACCTCGGAATTGTCCTCTGTGCTCAGCCACGAGATGGCGCATGTGCTGTCCAAGCACGCCGCGATGCGCGAGGACCAGGCGCGCCAGGCCGCGATCGTCACCCGCGTCGTCACCGACATGAGCAACGATCCCGATCTCACCGCGCTTGCGCTGGCCAAGACCAAGCTCACCATGGCGAGCTTTTCGCGCAACCAGGAGTTCGAGGCCGACGGCATCGGCGTCGGCCTTTCTGCCAAGGCACATTTCGACCCCTATGGTGCCGCCCGCTTCCTCTCGGCGATGGAGCGCAATGCCGAACTCAAGGTCGGCAAGACCTCGCTCGATCCGCGCGCGCAGGATTTCACCTCGTCGCATCCGGCCACCCCCGAGCGCGTGCAGAATGCGCAGACCATCGCACGGCAATATGCGGCGCCCGAGGGCGCCGAGCGTGACCGCGAGACCTACCTCGCCGCGATCGACAACCTCGTCTATGGCGAAGATCCCAGCGAAGGTTTTGTGCGCGGCCGGCGCTTCCTGCACCCGAAACTCGGCTTCACCTTCCAGGCGCCGGACAATTTCACGCTCGACAACACCGCGCAGGCGGTGATCGGCGTGCGCGACGGCGGCTCGCAGGCGATGCGCTTCGATGTCGTGAGGGTGCCGGCCGAGCAGTCGCTCGGCGATTACCTGAATTCCGGCTGGATGGAGGGCGTCGAGAAGGCCTCTACCGAAGACATCACCATCAACGGTTTTCCGGCTGCGTCCGCCACCGCCAAGGGCGATCAGTGGCAGTTCAAGGTCTATGCGTTGCGCTTCGGCAGCGACGTCTATCGCTTCATCTTCGCGGCACGGCAGAAATCGACCGAGAGCGAGCGCAACGCGCGCGAGACCGTCAATTCATTCCGCCGCCTGACACTCGACGAGATCCAGGCCGCGCGCCCCCTGCGCATCAAGGTCATCACCGTGCAGCCCGGCGACACCGTGGAATCGCTCTCCCACCGCATGGCCGGCGTCGATCATCCCGCCGAACGCTTCCGCGTGCTCAACGGGCTCGATCGCAACGCGCAGGTGAAGGTGCGGGATCGCGTGAAGGTCGTGGCGGACTGACGCGCGCCAAGCGCGCGTCATCCCGGGGCGCGCTTGGCGCGAACCCGGGATCTCGGGCCACAAAGACAGTGCCGTAGGGTGGGCAAAGGCGCGTAGCGCCGTGCCCGCGATCCGTCAATGATAGCGACAGATGGTGGGCACGCTTCGCTTTGCCCACCCTACGAGACCTGCTCTGCCGACCTACCGCGCCTTTTCCTTCAGAAACGCGATGATATCGGCACGATCCTGCGCGTCCGGGACGTCGAAAAACATCTTGGTTTCCGGCACCATGGCCTGCGGTCCGGCCAGCCATTTGTCGAGATTGTCCTCGGTCCAGACGATCCCTGAGTTCTTCAGATCGGCCGAATAGTCATAGCCGGGCACGCTGCCCGCCTTGCGACCGACCACGCCCTTGTGCATCGGGCCGACAGCGTTCTCATTGATGGAGTGACAATCTGCGCAGCCCTTGTAGAGCGTTTGGCCGCGCGCGACGTTGCCGGTGGCGTGGGCAAGCCCGGTCGAGAAAACGATCGCGACGATGGTGAGGACCAGGCTTGCAAAACTTTGCTGTTGGACGGGATTGGACCGGACGTTCATGAGATCTCCTGCTTGCGTCGCCGCAAACAGGATCGTCCGGTCTGAATTTTATTCCCGTCCGCTGGACGCGGCTTAAGCGCCCGCGTCCATGTCGCCCGCCTCGCGCTGGCCGCTGAGCCAGAGTGCGAGCAGGGTCCAGAACGCGCCTGACAGCAGATACGCACCCGACGCGATGACGCCGAGATTGGTGGCGAGCAGAAGCGCCACCAAGGGCGCGAAGCCGGCACCGAACAGCCAGGCCATATCCGAGGTCAGCGCGGAAGCCGTGTAGCGGTACGCCTGCCGGAAGTTCGAGGCGATCGCGCCCGAGGACTGGCCGAAGGAGAGACCCAGCAGGATGAAACCGATCACCATGTAGATGGTCTCACCGAACGCGCCGGCATCGAGCAGCTGCGGAGCGAAACCGCTGTAGATCGCGATCGCGATCGCCGATCCCATCAGCAGCGATTTGCGGCCGACGCGGTCGGCGATGATGCCGGAGGCCACGATCGCCGCGACGCCGAACACGGCGGCGACGATCTCGATGATCAGGAAGCGCACCGGGCTTTCGCGGGTGAACAGGAACACCCAGGACAGCGGAAACACCGTGACCATGTGGAACAACGCGAAGCTTGCCAGCGGCGCGAACGCGCCGAGCATGATGTTGTGGCCTTCGCGCGCGACGGTCTCGGAAATGCGCGAGGGCTGAAGGTCGCGGTTTTCGAACAGCGAGGCATATTCTTCCGTCGTCACCATGCGCAGGCGCGCGAACAGCGCCACGACGTTGATGGCGAAGGCGACGAAGAACGGATAGCGCCAGCCCCAGTCGAAGAAATCGTCAGCCGAGAGGTTGCCGGCGAAATAGGCGAACAGCGCGCTCGCCACGATCAGCCCGAGCGGGGCGCCGAGCTGCGGCACCATCGCATACCAGCCGCGCTTGGACGGCGGCGCATTAAGCGCCAGGAGCGAGGCGAGACCGTCCCAGGCGCCGCCCCAGGCCAGACCCTGCGCGATACGCGCCAGCGCCAGCAGCCAGATCGCCGCAACGCCGATGTCGTGATAGCCGGGCAGGAACGCGAGCGCGACGGTGGCGGTGCCGAGCAGGAACAGCGCCGAGACCAGCTTGGCCGTCTTGCCGTATTCGCGGTCGACCGTCATGAAAATGACGGTACCGAGCGGACGCGCGATAAAGGCCAGCGCGAAGATCATGAAGGAATAGAGGGTGCCGGTCAGCTCGCTGGTGAACGGGAACACCAAGCGCGGGAATACGATCACCGAGGCGATCGCGTAGACGAAGAAGTCGAAGAATTCCGAGGTGCGGCCGATGATGACGCCGATGGCGATCTCGCCGGGACTGGCCTGGTCGTGGCCGTGCTCGCCCGAGTGGATATCCGCCATTGCGGGGGTCTGTGCCGTCGCCATTCGTGCGCCCTTAACGTCCTGAAAACCAAAGCCAACCGCCCGGCGGGGCGCCAGGCAATCTCCCCCTGTTTGACCCAACATTCCGCACTGCAACATTGGACAAATTGTCCAATGTCCGGATTGCTGCGCCGCAGCTACCCCTTGGGCCCGCAAAGGAAACTCATTCTCATAAGGCTCGGCCCGTGTCCCGTCTCAAGATCCTGGCGCTGCTACCTCTGGCAGCTGCGCTCAGCGGCTGCAACTACGTCGTGCTGGCGCCTGCCGGCGATATCGCAGCGCAACAGCGCGACCTCGTCATCATCTCCACCGTCCTGATGCTCCTGATCGTCGTCCCCGTGATGGCGCTGACGGTGCTGTTCGCCTGGCGCTACCGCCAGTCCAACACCTCGGCCCGCTACGAGCCGGATTGGGACCACTCGACCAAGCTCGAGCTGGTGATCTGGTCGGCGCCGCTGCTGATCATCATCTGCCTGGGCGCGCTGACCTGGATGGGCACGCATCTGCTCGACCCCTATCGCACGCTCGGCCGCATCAAAGCGGAGCAGGCCGTGGACCAGTCCAAGGCCCCGCTTGAGGTCGACGTCGTCGCGCTCGACTGGAAGTGGCTCTTTATCTATCCGGACTACGGCATCGCCACCGTCAACGACCTGGCCGCTCCGGTCGATCGTCCGATCAAATTCCGCATCACCGCGTCTTCGGTGATGAACTCGTTCTACATCCCCGCGCTCGCCGGCCAGATCTACGCGATGCCGGGCATGGAGACGAAGCTCCACGCCGTGGTGAACCACGCCGGCACCTACAAGGGCTTTTCGGCGAACTACAGCGGCGCCGGCTTCTCCGGCATGCACTTCAACTTCCAGGGCCTCGACGACAAGGGCTTTGACGCCTGGATCGCCAGCGCCAAATCCGCCGGCGGCTCGCTCGGCCGCGCCGAATATCTCCAGTTGGAGAAGCCCAGCCAGAACGAGCCGGTGCGCCGCTACGGCACCATCGATTCCGATCTCTACCGCCTGATCCTCAACATGTGCGTCGAGACCGGCAAGATGTGCCAGAGCGAGATGATGGCGATCGACGCCAAGGGCGGCAACGGCCATGAGGGCCTGAACAACACCCTGCCGCTGGCCTACGACAAGTACGCCCGCCGCGGCAGCCCGCTCGGGCCGGAGCCGACCTTCGTCGCCGGCACCTGCACGCCCGATGCGCCGCAGGGCAAGACCACCGCCTCCATCACGGCCCCCACCGACACCGCGCCGCTGCTCGGCGCCGGCCTGAAGCGGCCGACTTTCACGCCGCTGAAGTCCTCGTCCTTCTTCCTCGGACAACGTCCGAAGTCAGACTCCTAAAGAGATCCCGCATGTCTCCTGATCTTCTCAAGCTCATCTTCGGCCGGCTCGGCCTCGAATCGCTGCCGCTGCACGAGCCGATCGTCGTCGGCACCTTCGCGGTGGTCGCACTCGGCGGCGCCACGCTGCTCGCCGGCCTCACCTATTTCCGCCTCTGGGGCTATCTCTGGCGCGAATGGTTCACCACGGTGGACCACAAGCGCATCGGCATCATGTACATGATCCTCGGCATCGTGATGCTGCTGCGCGGCTTTGCGGATGCGCTGATGATGCGCGGCCAGCAGATGCTCGCCTTCAACGGCTCCGAAGGCTATCTCAACGCCCATCACTACGACCAGGTCTTCACCGCCCACGGCGTGATCATGATCTTCTTCGTGGCGATGCCGCTGGTCACGGGCCTGATGAACTATGTCGTGCCGCTCCAGATCGGCGCACGCGACGTGTCGTTCCCGTTCCTGAACAATTTCAGCTTCTGGATGACGGTCGGCGGCGCGGTGCTGGTGATGGCCTCGCTGTTCATCGGCGAATTCGCCCGCACCGGCTGGCTGGCTTATCCGCCGCTGTCCAACATCGGCTACAGTCCTGATGTCGGCGTCGACTATTACATCTGGGCGCTACAGGTCGCGGGCGTCGGCACGACGTTGTCCGGCATCAACCTGATCTGCACCATCGTCAAGCTGCGGTGCCCCGGCATGACCATGATGAAGATGCCGGTCTTCACCTGGACCTCGCTCTGCACCAACATCCTGATCGTCGCCTCCTTCCCCGTTCTGACCGTCGTGCTCGCGCTGCTCTCGCTCGACCGCTACGTCGGCACCAACTTCTTCACGAACGATTTCGGCGGCAGCCCGATGATGTACGTGAACCTGATCTGGATCTGGGGCCATCCCGAGGTCTACATCCTGGTTCTCCCCGCCTTCGGCATCTTCTCGGAAGTCACCTCGACCTTCTCCGGCAAGCGCCTGTTCGGCTACACCTCGATGGTCTACGCCACCGTCGTCATCACCATCCTGTCGTACCTGGTCTGGCTGCACCACTTCTTCACGATGGGCTCTGGCGCCAGCGTCAACTCGTTCTTCGGCATCACTACGATGATCATCTCGATCCCGACGGGCGCGAAGATGTTCAACTGGCTGTTCACGATGTATCGCGGCCGTATCCGCTACGAGCTGCCGATGATGTGGACGATCGCCTTCATGCTGACCTTCGTGCTCGGCGGCATGACCGGCGTGCTGCTCGCGGTGCCGCCAGCCGACTTCGTCCTGCACAACAGCCTGTTCCTGATCGCGCATTTCCACAACGTGATCATCGGCGGCGTGGTGTTCGGCGCGTTCGCCGGCATCAACTACTGGTTCCCGAAGGCGTTCGGCTTCAAGCTCGATGTGTTCTGGGGCAAGCTGTCGTTCTGGTTCTGGGTCGTCGGCTTCTACCTCGCCTTCATGCCGCTCTACGTGCTCGGCCTGATGGGCGTGACCCGCCGCCTGCGCGTGTTCGACGATCCCTCGCTCCAGATCTGGTTCGTCATCGCCGCGATCGGCGCCTTCCTCGTCTTCCTCGGCATCCTCTGCATGCTGATGCAGTTTGCGGTCTCCTTCCTCAAGCGCGAGCAGCTCAAGGACGTCACCGGCGATCCCTGGGATGCGCGCACGCTGGAATGGGCGACCTCCTCGCCGCCGCCGGACTACAACTTCGCCTTCACCCCCGTCGTTCACGACAATGACGCGTGGTGGGACATGAAGAAGCGCGGCTACCAGCGTCCGCTCACCGGGTTCAGGCCGATCCACATGCCCAGCAGCACCGGCACCGGCATCATCCTCGCCGGCTTCGCCACCGCGATGGGCTTTGGCCTGATCTGGTACATCTGGTGGCTGGCGGCGGCGAGCTTCATCGCGATGCTCGTCGTCGGGATCGGCCACACCTTCAACTATCACCGCGACTTCGACATTCCGGCTGAAGACGTCATCCGGACCGAGGACGCGCGTACCAAACTGCTCGCCGGAGCCAAGTAAATGACTGTCGCTGTCAATCCTGCCCAGACCGGCGAGCCGATGTTCTACCTCGCCAACGAACACCCGCATCCGGAAGGCTACAGCACCTCGCTCGGCTTCTGGATCTACCTGATGAGCGACTGTCTCATCTTCGCGATGCTGTTCGCGGCCTTCGGCGTGCTCGGCGCCAACTACGCCGCCGGCCCCGCCCCGAAGGACCTGTTCGAGCTGCCGCTGGTCGCGGTGAACACCTCGATGCTGCTGCTGTCGTCGATCACCTATGGCTTTGCCATGCTGACGATGCAGCAGAACAAGATCGCCCAGACCCAGATGTGGCTGGCGATCACCGGCCTGTTCGGCCTCGCCTTCATCGGCATCGAGCTCTCCGAGTTCGCCCACATGATCCATGAAGGCGCGACGCCCCAGCGCAGCGCCTTCCTGTCCGCCTTCTTCACCCTGGTCGGCACCCACGGCCTGCACGTCTCCTGCGGCCTGATCTGGCTGGTGACCCTGATGGTGCAGGTCTGGAAGTTCGGCCTGATCGAAGCCAACCGGCGCCGCCTGATGTGCCTGTCGATGTTCTGGCACTTCCTCGATGTGGTCTGGATCGGCGTCTTCACCTTCGTCTATCTCCTGGGAGTTCTGCGATGAACACCGATACCCACGCCGCTCACGCGGGCGACCATCACCACGACGACGGCCACGCCCACAGCACGTTCTCGGGCTATATGCTCGGCTTCGTGCTCTCAGTCGTGCTGACCGCGATCCCGTTCTGGCTGGTGATGAGTGGCGCGCTGCCGAGCAAGCAGATCACCGCGCTCGTCATCATGGCCTTCGCGGTCGTGCAGATCGTCGTGCACATGATCTACTTCCTGCACATGAACACCAAGTCCGAGAACGGCTGGAGCATGATGGCGCTGATCTTCACCATCGTCATGGTGGTGATCGCGCTGTCCGGCTCGCTGTGGGTGATGAACCACCTCAACAGCAATATGATGCCGATGCACGAGATGACGGGAATGAAGTGAGCGAGATCCGGACCGTGACGAGCGAGGCAAAGGACGTGCGCCGCAAGGCTGCGCGTCCGCGCCTGTGGCTCACGGTCCTCTCGCTCGCGGCCTTTGCACTTCTGATCGCACTCGGCGTCTGGCAGATCGAACGGCGCGCCTGGAAGCTGGCGCTGATCGACCGCGTCGAGCAGCGCGTGCATGCCCCGGCCCAGCCGATCCCGTCGCCCGCGGCCTGGCCGACCGTCTCCACCGCAAACGACGAATACAGGCACGTCAGCCTCACCGGACGCTTCCTGCATGACCGCGAGACGCTGGTTCAAGCGGTCACCGAGGAAGGCCCCGGCTATTGGGTGCTGACGCCGCTTCAGCGCGGCGACGGCGCGCTGGTGCTGGTCAATCGCGGCTTCGTGCCGTCCGAGCGGCGCGACGCATCGACGCGCCAGAACGGCAATCCGGACGGCCAGGTCGAGATCACGGGCCTGCTCCGCATGACCGAGCCGAAGGGCGGATTCTTGCGGAACAACGTGCCCCAGCACAACCGCTGGTACTCGCGGGATGTCGCCGCGATTGCGGCAGCGCGCGGCCTCCACGATGTCGCGCCGTTCTTCATCGATGCCGACGCCGGATCACAAACCACCGGCGCGCCGATCGGCGGATTGACCGTGATCCGCTTTCCCAATAACCACCTGATCTACGCGCTGACGTGGTTTGCCCTGGCTTTCATGCTGGCGGGTAAACTTTTCGTCACATTCGGTGGCGGGCTGTTCCGCCGCAAGCGCTTCGTCCACGAACCGGCCGGCGGCTCTGATGCCACCGCCCGCAGGACGGGATCAGATGCTGGAACGATCGTCGAATCCACCTGACGACGGAATGACGCATGACGCCGTCACGCTGCAATCGCCGGCGGACGCGCGCAGCGAGCTGATCGGCGTTGCGCCGACCGACGACGAGACCAACCGCAAGAACATGGCGCTGCTGATCCAGCTGCGCTGGACCGCGGTGGTCGGGCAGATCGTGACCATCGGCGGCGTGCATTTCGGCCTGGGTATTCCCCTGCCATTGGAGCGGATGGGCGCGGTGATCGGCGCGCTGCTGCTGCTCAATGTCTCCAGCCTCGTCTGGGTGCGCCATCGCGCCGCGATCACCAACAACGAGCTGCTGGTCGCCTTGATGCTCGATGTGGCCGCGCTGACCGCGCAGCTCTACCTCAGCGGCGGCGCCACCAATCCCTTCACCTCGCTGTTCCTGCTCCAGGTGACGCTGGGCGCGGTGCTGCTTAATGCCCGCTCGACCTGGTCGCTGGTCGCACTGACCTGCGCGAGTTTCATATGGCTGACCATGGCCTACCGGCCGCTCGACCTGCCGCCGAACCCGATCAGCGAGGCCTACAGTCTCACCGTAACAGGCATGCTGCTGGGCTTCGTCCTCAACGCCGTGCTGCTTGTCGTGTTCGTCACCCGGATCAACAGGAATTTGCGCGAGCGCGATGCACATCTGGCGGCACTGCGACAGCATGCGGCCGAGCAGGACCACATCGTCCGCATGGGCCTGCTCGCCTCCGGCGCGGCGCATGAGCTCGGCACGCCGCTCGCCTCGCTGTCGGTCATCCTCAGCGACTGGCGCCGCATGCCCGATCTCGCCGCCGATCAGGAACTTGCCGAGGATCTCGCGGAGATGGAAACCTCTCTGCAACGCTGCAAGACCATCGTGACGGGCATCCTGGTGTCGGCGGGCGAAGCGCGCGGCGAAGGCTCCTCGCCGACGACGGTGACGGCCTTCGTCACCGCGCTGGTGGACGAGTGGCGCGACGCGCGCTCGGCCCGCACGCTCTATTTCGTCAACACGTTCGGCGAGGACGTCGCGATCGTCTCCGACGTCGCGCTGAAGCAGGTGATCTTCAACGTGCTCGACAATGCCTATGAGGTCTCGCGCGAATGGGTGGAGCTACTGGCCGAGCGCGAGGGCGACAATCTCGTGCTGTCGATCAGCGATCGCGGCCCGGGCTTTGCGCCGGAGATGCTGGCGCAGCTGGGAAAACCCTATCACTCGAGCAAGGGCCGCGCCGGCGGCGGGCTCGGCCTGTTCCTGGTGATGAACGTCGTGCGCAAGCTCGGCGGCAGCGTCACCGCCGAGAACCACAGGAAGCGCGGCGCCACCGTCCGCCTGACGCTGCCGCTCGCAACGCTCGCGATCGGAGGAAATTTTGACGCCTGACCGTTCGCTCATCGTGGTCGAGGACGATGCCGGCTTCGCGCGCACGCTGAAACGCTCGTTCGAGCGCCGCGGCTACGACGTCGTCCTCGCAGCTTCGATCGAAGAGGTGCGGAAGGTGCTGGAGGAGCGATCCTTTGGACACGCGGTGGTCGATCTCAAGCTCGGCGGCGCCTCGGGCCTCGCCTGCGTCGAGCTCCTGCACACGCACGATCCGGAGATGCTGATCGTGGTGCTGACCGGCTTTGCCAGCATCTCCACCGCCGTCGAGGCGATCAAGCTCGGCGCCTGTCATTACCTGGCAAAGCCGTCGAACACCGACGATATCGAAGCCGCCTTCAACAGGGCCGAAGGCAACGCCGAAGTCGCCCTCGATGCACGGCCGACCTCGATCAAGACGCTGGAATGGGAGCGCATTCACCAGACGCTGATCGAGACCGATTTCAACATCTCGGAGGCGGCACGAAGGCTGGGCATGCACCGGCGCACGCTGGCAAGGAAGCTCGAGAAGCGGCCGGTGAAGTAAGCAAACGTAGGGTGGGTTAGCCGTGCGGCTGCGCGAAGCGTAGTCGCTCGGCGTAACCCACCGCTTTAATTTCCGCGGAGACAGAAGCGGTGGGTTACGCTTCGCTAACCCACCCTACGAAGTACGAAACTCAAAACAAAAAGCCCGGCCGAAATGGCCGGGCTTTTGATCTTTTGCGATCGACGCGCGGCGCTTACGCAGCCTCGTCGGCGACGGCGGTATCGTCGCCATCGGTATCGCCGTCGGCATCCGCCTCGCCCTCGCCATCGGCGGCTTCCGCCTTGGCGTTGGTGCGGCGCGGGCTCTTGGCGAGCTGGGCCTCGATCTCCTTGACCGCTTCGGTCTCGGTCGAGTGCTGCACAACCGCGATCTCGCGGGAGAGACGATCGAGCGCCGCTTCATAGAGCTGGCGTTCAGAGTACGACTGCTCGGGCTGCGACTCGGACCGGTAGAGGTCGCGCACGACTTCCGCGATCGCGACGATGTCGCCCGAATTGATCTTTGCTTCGTATTCCTGGGCGCGGCGCGACCACATGGTGCGCTTGACGCGGGCACGGCCCTTCAGCGTCTCCAGCGCCTTCTTCACCAGCGCGGGGTCGGACAGCTTGCGCATGCCGACATTCGCGACCTTGGCGGTCGGCACGCGCAGCGTCATCTTGTCCTTGATGAAGTTGATGACGAACAGCTCGAGCTTCGCACCGGCGATCTCCTGCTCCTCGATGGCCAGGATCTGGCCGACGCCGTGAGCGGGATAGACGACGAATTCGTTGGCCTTGAAGCCCTGACGCTGGGTCACGACCTTCTTTTCCTCGACCTTCGGCGCGGCAGCGGCGGGCTTCACGGCCGGCTTGGCAGCGGGAGCCTTGGCAGCAGCAGGCTTGGCAACGGTCGCTTTCGCGGCCGGTTTGGCAGTCTTGTTAGGCATTGCGCTTCTTTTGTTCTTCGAGGACTTTGCAGCCGGTGCCTTCGTCGCGGTCCGACCCTTGGATGCGCTACGGCTGGCCGCGGCGACTTTTTTGGCCTCCTTATGGGAAGCCCTCGCTGAAGTACTCTTTTTACGCGTTTTCTGTGACACAGCCTGCGCGCGGAAACTGCCACGCCCCTGTTCGACATTTGGTTTCACGGGAACCCAACGGGGCCAACTGGGCTGACCGGGTTCAGCTTAATGTGCTCAATATAGCACATTTCCCGCAAAAATCAATGATTTAGGGACTTTTGTGACTGGTTTTCGGCGCTGACGAAGGTATTAGGGTTAAGTTTGGGCGAGAATTAGTCTCCCGAGCCCGGGTTCGGAGAAAAATATTTCTCGAACTTGCCTTCCTGACCGTCGAACTCCTTCGCGTCAGGGGGTGATTCTTTCTTCTGGGTGATGTTCGGCCAGCTTTTGGCGTAGTCGGCATTGACCTGGAGCCACTTTTCCAGGCCCGGTTCCGTGTCCGGCTTGATGGCGTCGGCGGGGCATTCCGGCTCGCACACGCCGCAGTCGATGCATTCGTCAGGATGGATGACGAGCATGTTGTCGCCTTCGTAGAAGCAATCGACCGGGCAGACCTCGACGCAGTCGGTGTACTTGCACTTGATGCAGTTTTCAGTGACGACGTAAGTCATCCAACGCTCCGAAAAGCTCTTTTAAAAGTCGCGGCTTGCGTAGCGCGGATGGCCCGGCGCCGCAAGGTCGGGAACGGCCGATCATGACGGCTTTACGCGTTTGATCGACCAAGAAATGAACTCAAAGCGCAATTAATTGCGCCGAGAACTTTGATTGCCTTCGCTCAGCTCCTCGTAGAGCACGCGGGCCGACGCGGCATCGCCGCGGCGCTCGTTGAAAGCGGTTACTTTCAGCACGCGCACGGTGCGATCGAGCGCGATGGTGATCACGTCGCCGATCTTGATCGCATGGCCCGGCGACTTCTCGCGTGTGCCGTTGATGCGAACGTGGCCGGACTCAACGAGCTCGGCCGCGGAGGTGCGCGCCTTCACCACCCGCGCGTGCCACAGCCATTTGTCGAGGCGCTGCCGCTCGGTCGTTGGATCACTCCTTGCGACCGGACAGCTGCTCTTTCAGCGCAGCGAGCTTTGCGAAGGGCGAGTTCGGATCGGCCGGACGATCGCGCTCGCGCGGATTGGCGCTCGAGGCGTAGGGGCGCAGCGACGGCCCGCCCTGACGGTCGCGGCCCTTGTCGCGGTCACGACCGCGATTGTCGCGGCCCTTGTCGCGATCTCCGCCGAACTTGCCCTTGTTGCGATCGCGATCCTTGTTGTCGCGATCCTTGCCTTCGAAGCGGCGGTTCTTGTCGTCGCGCCCCTCTTGGCGCGGCGCACCTTCGGCGCCACCTTCGCGCGGCTTGCGGAAATCCCTGGCCCCATCCCTGCGATGACCGCCGTGACGATGGCGCTCATTGCGCTTCTCGCCGTCGGCTGACTGCGCGGCCTCGCCTTCGGCGGGGGCGGCGCCAGCTTCAGCACCGGCCTGCTGCGGGCGCTGATTGTGGTGACGCTGATGGCGATGGCGCTCGTGGCGCGGCTTGCGATCCTCGTGACGGCCGCCGGGACGCCAGACCTCGACGAGCTCGGGCTCGGCAGGTGCAGCGGCAGCCTCGACCGGCGCGGCGGCATCGGCCGATGCAGCGGCTTCTGTTGCAGCAGCCTCGGCGGGAGCGGCTTCCACCGCCTCGGTGGGCGCAGCAGCCTCTTCCGCCGGCGGCGCGATGCCGGGGGCATCCTCGGGCGTGACGGGGGCATCGGGCGATGCTTCGAGCGCCGGCTCTTCATGCGCGGGCTCGTCGTGCTGCTCCATGCCGGGCGCGTCTTCGACCGTGACTGGCTCGGCGGCGGCTTCGATCGCGGTGTCCGCGGTTGCGGCGGCATCATCGGTCGCAGTCGGTTCAGTTGGAGCCTCTGCACTTGCTTCGGCAGCCGGCGTCTCCGCGACGGCAGCAGCCACCGGCTTCGGCGGCAGCGGCGCACGCTTCTCCATGCGATAGCCGAGCGCGCGCAGCACCGAGGCGAAATCCTCGCCGGCCGAGCCGGTGAGCGAGGTCATCGCCTGCGTCACCACAAAGCTGCGGCCGTCGAACGCGCCGGCGGGCTTTTCGCCGGGCGAGTTCTCGCGCCAGGCCAGTGCCGGGCGGATCAGATCGGCGAGCCGCTCCAGAATGTCGACGCGCACGGCGCGCTCGCCGGCCTGCTTGTAGCCGAGCACGCGATAGGCATCGCGCGGCAGCTGCTTGTCGACCGGGAACGAGGTGCGGCCCGAAGATGCCAGATGCTGCGCGCCCGACAGCGACGACAGATCGACATTGTCCTGCTTCAGCGCCCACAGCAGTGCTGCCAGCGCACGCCCGGCGGGCTTGAGCAGGCCGGGGAAATAGATGTGATAGGCGCCGAAGCGGACGCCGTATTTGCGCAACACGGCGCGCGAGGGCTGGTCGAGATCTTTCAGCTCGTTGGTGATCTTGGGGCGCTCGAGCACGCCGAGCGCCTCGACCAGCTGATAGGCGATGCCGCGGGCAATGCCGGTGACGTCCTCGGCCTTCGACAGCTCGAACATCGGCCCGAGCAGCTTCTCGATATGCGTCTTGAGCCAGAGCTCGAGCCGGGCCTGCACCTTCTCACGCGGGCTACCTGTGAGGCGCTCGTCCGAGATGATGCGGATGCGCGGATGCAGCGCCTCCTCCGCGGCAGACAGGCGCGCCACGGCATCGCCGGTCCAGCGGATCGTGCCTTCCGAGGTCAGCACGAACTGATCGTCCGGCGCATTGCCCAGTTTTTCGGCGCGCGCGTTGATCTCGCCGGCGAGCACCGCTTGCGCTGCGGCCTGCAAGGCTTTCGCATCGGAGCCTGCTTCCGCCGCATCCGGTGCAAAGGTGAAGCCATCGAGGCGGCCGATGACATGGCCTTCGACGATGACTTCGCCGGTCTTGCCGATTTCAGTATTCAAGCTCGTGTTCTCCCGCAGGCGGCGCATCAATACACTGGTCCGGCGATCAACGAAACGCTCAGTCAAGCGTTCATGGAGCGCATCCGATAATTTATTTTCGACCTCGCGGGCGATCCCTTGCCAGCGTTCGGGGTCTTTCAGCCAGTCCGGGCGGTTGGCGACGAAGGTCCAGGTGCGGATCTGGGCGATCCGGGCCGACAGCGTGTCGATGTCGCCGTCGATGCGGTCGGCCTGGTCGACCTGGGCCGCGAACCAGGAATCGGGGATGCAGCCCTTCTGCATCAGGAAGCCGTACAGCGTGGTGACGAGCTCGGCATGGGCGGCCGGCGACAGTTTTCGGTAATCGGGGACCTGGCAGGCCTCCCACAGCCGTTCCACCGCCGCCTTGCCATGCGCGATATCGCGCACCTCGACGTCGCGGGCGGCGTGGTCGAGCACCCGCATGTCCTCGGCGATCGGCGCGCGCGTCAGCGCCTCATGGCCGGGCGACTGGTTCAGCGACACCTGGAGCGCGCCGAGGGAGGCGAAATCCAGCTTCGAATTGCGCCATTGCAGCATCTTCACGTTGTCGAAGGTGTGGTTCTGCAGCGCGTTGACGAGCTCGGGCTCGAACGGCCCGCAGCGGCCCGTCGTCCCGAAAGTACCGTTGCGCGTGGCGCGCCCCGCACGCCCGGCGATCTGCGCGAACTCGGCCGGCGTCAGGCGGCGGAACTGGTAGCCGTCGAACTTGCGGTCGGAGGCGAAGGCAACGTGGTCGACGTCGAGATTGAGGCCCATGCCGACGGCATCGGTGGCGACGAGGTAGTCGACGTCGCCGTTCTGGAACATCTCCACCTGCGCATTGCGCGTGCGCGGCGACAGCGATCCCAGCACCACGGCCGCGCCGCCATGCTGGCGGCGGATCAGCTCGGCGATGGCGTAGACCTCATCGGCCGAGAAGGCGACGATGGCGGTGCGGCGCGGCTGGCGCGTGATCTTGCGGTCGCCGGCGAATTCCAGCTGCGACAGGCGCGGCCGCGTGATCATGGACACGCCGGGCAGCAGCCGCTCGATGATGGGGCGCATCGTGGCGGCGCCCAACAGCAGCGTCTCGTCGCGGCCGCGGCGGTTGAGGATGCGGTCGGTGAAGACGTGGCCGCGTTCGAGATCGGAGGCGATCTGGACCTCGTCGACGGCGAGGAAGGAGACGTCGAGGTCGCGCGGCATCGCCTCGACGGTGGAGACCCAATAGCGCGGGTTCTTCGGCTTGATCTTCTCCTCGCCGGTAACGAGCGCGACCGCCTCGCTGCCGACCCGTGCGGCGATCTTGTTGTAGACCTCGCGCGCGAGCAGCCGCAGCGGCAGCCCGATCAGCCCCGAGGGATGCGCGAGCATCCGCTCGATGGCGAGATGGGTCTTGCCGGTGTTGGTCGGCCCGAGCACCGCAGTGACGCCCGCGCCAGGTGCGCGCTCGGAGGCGAAGGGGGAGGAGGAGAAAGCCATGTCTGGGGGATTAGGTAGTGGCGATTTGGGCGAATGTCAGTGCTGCTTTGGGGCGGGCCGGAGGCTGGGAGGTGTCGGCCATGTCTCCGAACGCTACGCGGCTGCCGAACCCACTGCTGTCATCGCCCGGCTTGACCGGGCGATCCAGTATTCCAGAGACGGCACTGCTCATGCCGAGAAGCCGCGGCGTACTGGATGCCCCGGTCAAGCCGGGGCATGACAGCGGAGAATGCGGCAACACTCCCCAAACCTCGCGGAACTGTCTCACTTTGCGACGCTTTTCCCGTTGGCCTTAAGCTTCGGAACGACTCTAGAACGAATCGCGGCCGAATCGCTGACTCCCGCCGAAGCCTGTTCCGTTCACGCCACATGTCGCGGGACTCTTATTGGTTGTGCACTAGATGGAGTTTTGCCCTGCCGCACAAGCGGCGTTTCGATGACCGGTTCCTTAAAATTGGGGACGGCGCGGAGTCGAATCAGAATCGGGAAGGAGTCAAATGGATTCCCGGATCACGACCCCCAAACTCATTTTCGCGAAAACAACCCCATGCACAGTAGGCATGCCGTTGAAAGGATTACATTTCTTTCCAGCCAAATTGCCTCCCCGTCATCCTGAGGTGCGAGTGGCGCGGTGCGCAGCATCGCGCCGGGAGCCTCGAAGGATGGACGGCCCGGATGTGGCGGGCATGCACGGATATTCCCTGCGGGAACAGCCGGGCTGTCGCCCTTGGAGGGCCGCTGAAGAAGCGGCCACCTCAGGGTGACGGTCTCTAAGGGGGAATGCGCAGCGGCGCCTACTGCGTCTTGGCGACCTTTGGCGGCTGGGCTGACGTGATGAAGCTGGTGGCTTCCAGCATGGCCGGGCCGAGCGGCGTCGGCACTTTCAGCCAGAACGGGACCAGGATGCGCGTGCCCGCGACGGGTGCGAAGGCGATCTCGATGTTGCGCTGCGCGGCGAGGTATTTGATCACGGGACGATCGGGGATGTAGCCCGCCACCGGCACGAAATAGAGCGCGCAGACCACGACCGGGCCCCTGTAGCCCTTCTCCGCCTTCACGCTCTCCATGCGCTTGAAATCGAGTTTCAGATCGTAGCGCATGCGGCCGTCGAACACCGGCGCGGCGTTGTGGCAGGCGTCCGGCGTCACGGGATCGCCGGTGCCGGGCACACGCAGCAGCGAGGCCGTCATCGGATCCCAGACGCCGCGGCGATGCGCGTCGGTGACGACGATGCGGTCGGCATCAACCGGCGGCTCCGGCACGATGCCGAACTCTTTCACATTGCCCTTGTCGAGCGTGATGTGGATCTGTTCGGTCTTCTTCGAGGTGGTGGTGGAGGCCTGGTAGCCGGTCGCGACCAGCGCGCCGTTGACCACCCTGCCTTGCGAGGCGCCGGTGCCGGACCCGCCCGCGAAGGATTTCAGCAGCCCCGTGGTGCCGCCGGAGGCCGCGGCCGCGAACACGTCGTCCCCGATGTCGATGTTCCAGGCGCCCTTGCCGACGGGAATGCCGGCCAGCGTTGCCTCATATTGCGCCTCGAGCTTGCCCTGCGCCGCCACGGGCTCCGCCCCCCACGCCACGACGAGCCCGCAAAGGGCCGCGAAGGCCAGCCGGCCGGCAGAGCGCGGACTGGCTGAGCCGTGACTGACCAAGCCTTGGAGCCGAAGTCGGGGGGATGCGAGCACGAAACAATCCAATCGGGGCGCGAACGGTTGTTACTTAAGCCAAAAACCGCGGTAAACAATGTGTCCGGGCGCGGAGGCTTGCGGAACTCCATTTGATACTTCGGGTGCGAATACGCCCTTTATGTGATGGTAAGGCATTTCAATCATTGCCGTTTTGGTGATCGGGGGTGTGTCAGGGACGCGCACCTCGCCCCGCCCATTCCGCCGTCATGCCCCGGCTTGACCGGGGCATCCAGTACGCCGTAGCCCCTCGGCTCCAGCCGCTCCGCCGCGGAGTACTGGATCGCCCGGTCAAGCCGGGCGATGACACCTGTTGTGGGGGATGCCGCGGAGCATGAATCCCAGCCCAAAACCTTGACGTCCCGTCGCTTCCCCCCTATACGTCCGCCCGCTCCCTGCAAGGACACAGAATTAGCCCCCGTGGCGCCCAAAATGGCGGCCGCAAATCGTTTGGGGGACAGAAGAGGATTTCTACCATGTCTCGCCGCTGCGAACTGACGGCCAAGGGCCCCCTCGTCGGCCACAAGGTCAGCCACTCCAACATCAAGACCAAGCGCCGCTTCCTGCCGAACCTCGTCAACGTGACGTTCATCAGCGAAGCGCTGGGTCGCAACGTGCGCCTGCGCGTCTCCACCAACGCGGTCAAGAGCGTCGACCACAATGGCGGCCTCGACCCCTTCCTGCTCAAGGCCAAGGCCGACGTCCTGTCGCCGCGCGCCCTCGAGCTGAAGCGCGCCATCCAGAAGAAGGTCGGCGACACCGCGCCGGCGAAGAAGGCCAGCTAATCCAATTTTGGAATCGGGCGGGGGCTAAGTTGCGTCGCGTGGCGTAGTCTTAGCCAGTAGAGTTGCGTTGCGGCCGGATCGAAAGATCCGGCCGTTTTTGTTGTGGGGGATATCTTCGTAAGCCAATGATCCGGAGGATCGCATCCAATTACACCCTATTGATCATTTAAGTTGTGTCGGCCAATCAGTACTATTTTCAAAGCCGCATTTTTGAGTGGGATGGGATGACGATCAAGGAGCCCCTCTTGGGGCAGATAAATCAAGGGTCGATATTTTCGTGTGCCAAAGCCGATCGGTACCCGAACTGCATAGTGCACGGCGTAGTACTCACTGCACGGTGCGATCTTGAGCAAGATAAATACAACGTCTTGAACTACGCCCCTGTTGTATCGCTTAGCGACTGGCTCAAGGTTGACGGTTACGAGATCGCTCTGTCGAGAATATCTGCAGACTTAGATTCAAGAATCGAAGCGGCCCTGAATTCCGTCGATCTACCTATGAGCATACTCTCCTCTCAAACGCTAACATCAATATTGGACGCATACATTCGGTCACCTGAAGCCACCAAACAGTTGAAGAAGGCAGAGAAGAAGTTCGTCGAATTGCACGAACGAGTTCAACAACTTGTCCGCTGGAAAGAGGGATACTCCCGCAACAATCTCGACCTATTTGATCGTAAGCGGAGCTTTTCTCCCATTTGATTGACTGGTTTCGCTTCGGCTTTCGCTCTGCGATCCTTGGCTTGTCAGAGAGCCGAGAGGAGACTGAAGGCGATGGAACAATCG
>NZ_JASAUS010000068.1:0-45351 GCF_029953005.1 Bradyrhizobium sp. Mp27
TAAACGTCCTGCCTGACCGGCTACTGCTGTTCAGCGGCGCTGACGGCGATCATCAGGTGGGGGAGTTTCAAGTGACCATACCCGGGGGATTTTGACCGACCCACGGGGCCGGAAAGGTCGATCTTCATGAATCATCTCCATTGTTGCCGAAGCGGATATCGTGTCCAGCGCACGCCGCTTCAATCGCCACAACTGCGAAATCGTAGAGTGGGACAAAGCGACTTGTCCGCCGCAGCTCGAAGAGCGAAGGCGGAGGCGCGCCCACCTTTTCGACACGAGTTGAAAGCGGAACGGTGGGCACGGCGCGCGAAGAGCGCACCCTTGCCCACCCTACGGCACTATTGCCGCGGCGGTAGCGTCCTGAGAAACGCGACGATGGCATCGAGGTCCTGCGCCGCCATGCTGGCATAGGCAGCATAGGCCATCGGCGGCTTGAGCTTGTGGCCGTCGCGCGCGATGCCTTGCGTAATCGCACGTTTGATTTCGTCGTCGCTCCAGCCGCCCAGGCCGGCCGCGGGATCCGCGGTGATATTGGGGGAGATGGATTCGCCCCACGGCCCCTTGAACGTGCGGCCACCCTTGCCGCTCGCACCCGCGAAATCATGCACGGCGGACGGGCCCTCCGGCGTGTGGCATTCCAGGCAATGGGCGATGGTCAGGAGATAGCGGCCGCGCGCGAGCTTGTCGGAGAGCTCGGCCTCGGTCGCCTGCTTGCCGGCATAGGTCGGCGTTTCCGGCTTCAGCGCGATCCTGTATTCCGGCGCCGGGGTTTCGCGGCGCACTGCGGGTATTGAGCGCAGGTAAGCGGTAAGCGCATCGAGATCCCGGGCCGTGAGCACCGTGTAGAACGCGGTCGGCATGATCGGCGCGACCTTGGTCCCGTTCGGCCTGTTGCCGCTGACCAGAAACCGCTTCAGCTCGGCATCGCTCCAGTTGCCGATGCCGGTGTCCTTGTCCGGCGTGATGTTGGAGCCGGTGACCTTGAAGGCAGGCTCATCGAAGACCTGGCTGCCGCCCGCGAGCGCGCGCGAGAGATCGAGGCCCTGCGGCCCGCGCGGCGTGTGGCAGTTGTGGCAGACCATCACGCTGTTGACGAGATAGGCGCCGCGTTCGATCAGCGTCTCGCCGGTGGCCGGCGACATCAACAGCGCCAGCGCGATCCCAAGCACAATCCTCATCGACAGCCCCCCGGCCGGAATCGCGTTCACCAGACGATGCGCGACATGAGATATCGCCGCGCCATACAAAAAAAGCGGCGCCCAGGGGCGCCGCTTTCTGAAAACTGAGGTACCGGCCGGCTTACGCCGCCTCGGCTTCCTTCTCCTGCACCGGACCGGAGTCCTGGCCCTTGGCATCGACGTCGCGGTCGACGAACTCGATCACGGCCATCGCAGCGTTGTCGCCGTAGCGGAAGCCGGCCTTGATGATGCGGGTGTAGCCGCCCTGACGGTCCTTGTAGCGGGGCGCCAGCACGTCGAACAGCTTCTTGACCTGGTCCTTGTCGCGCATCTCGGAGATCGCCTGGCGACGCATGGACAGGCCGCCCTTCTTGCCGAGGGTGACGAGCTTCTCGACGATCGGGCGGAGCTCCTTGGCCTTGGGCAGCGTGGTGACGATCTGCTCGTGCTTGATCAGCGCGGCGCACATATTGGCGAACATCGCGCGGCGATGCTCGGCCGTGCGGTTGAGCTTCCGATGAACCTTGCCGTGACGCATGTAACTATTCCTTAGTTTGAAACTGCCGCGACGGTTCGTCGGACATGTTGCTCAGGTGGGCTGCCTGCGTTCGCCCATTAAAAATCGTGGCCGGATATCTCCGGCCACGACGATGAAGTCGGATCAGTAGTGATCCTCGAAGCGCTTGGCGAGCTCGTCGATGTTCTCCGGCGGCCAGCCCGGCACTTCCATGCCGAGGTGCAGACCCATCTGGGCCAGCACTTCCTTGATCTCGTTCAGCGACTTGCGGCCGAAGTTCGGAGTGCGGAGCATTTCCGCTTCGCTCTTCTGCACGAGGTCGCCGATGTAGACGATGTTGTCGTTCTTCAAGCAGTTGGCCGAACGCACCGACAGCTCGAGCTCGTCCACCTTCTTGAGGAAGGCCGGGTTGAAGGCGAGGTCCGGGATGATCTCCTGGGCGACTTCCTTGCGCGGCTCTTCGAAGTTGACGAACACGTTGAGCTGATCCTGCAGGATGCGGGCGGCATAAGCCACCGAGTCATCCGGCGTCAGCGCGCCGTTGGTCTCGATCGTCATGGTCAGCTTGTCGTAGTCGAGGATCTGGCCCTCACGGGTGTTCTCGACCTTGTAGGAGACCTTGCGGACCGGCGAGTACAGGCTGTCGACCGGGATCAGTCCGATCGGCGCGTCCTCGGGACGGTTGCGCTCGGCGGGCACGTAGCCCTTGCCGGTGGCGACCGTGAACTCCATGCGGATCTCGGCGCCCTCGTCGAGCGTGCAGATCTGGAGGTCGGGGTTGAGGACGACGACGTCGCCCACGGTCTGGATGTCGCCGGCGGTGACGACGCCCGGGCCCTGCTTCTTCACGACCATGCGCTTGGGGCCTTCGCCCTGCATCTTGATCGAGATGTCCTTGATGTTGAGCACGATGTCGGTGACGTCTTCACGGACACCCGCGATCGAGGAGAACTCGTGCAGCACGCCGTCGATGTGCACCGACTGCACCGCCGCGCCCTGGAGCGAGGAGAGCAGGATACGGCGCAGCGCGTTGCCGAGCGTCTGGCCGAAGCCGCGCTCGAGCGGCTCGGCGACGATGGTCGCGAAACGAGTCGAATCGCTGCCGGGCTGGATCTGGAGCTTGTTCGGCCGAATCAGTTCTTGCCAATTTTTCTGGATCGTCACTGTTTCACCCATACAGGCCAGTCAAACTGCTAGTGCAGACACTGGCGTTGGAGAAAGGCCGCGGATCATTCGCGCGGCTTTGCAAAAAGTCATTGCGGGCGACCAATGCGCCCGCAACTTGGTATCAAACGCGCCGACGCTTGCGGGGACGGCAACCGTTGTGCGGGATCGTGGTCACGTCGCGGATCGAGGTAACGGTGAAGCCCGCGGCCTGGAGGGCACGGAGCGCCGACTCGCGGCCCGAACCGGGACCGGCGACTTCGACTTCGAGCGTGCGCATGCCGTGCTCTTGCGCCTTCTTCGACACGTCCTCGGCGGCAACCTGCGCGGCGTACGGGGTCGACTTGCGCGAACCCTTGAAGCCCATCGTGCCGGCGGAGGACCAGGCAATCGTGTTGCCCTGCGCGTCGGTGATGGTGATGGTCGTGTTGTTGAACGACGAGTTCACGTGCGCGACGCCGGAGGCGATGTTCTTGCGCTCACGACGACGAACGCGGGTGGCTTCCTTGCCCATAGAGTACCTTTCCTGAAGATCTCAAACGCCGCCGTAATGCCAGCGGCTACACCTGTGGAACGAAAGGCGCGTGGCGAACGGGTCTCCCCTTTCGCCACACGCCGCGATTGGATTCGAAAACTTACTTCTTCTTGCCGGCGATGGCCTTGGCCGGACCCTTGCGCGTACGCGCATTGGTGTGGGTACGCTGACCGCGCACCGGCAGGCCACGACGATGACGCAGGCCGCGATAGCAGCCGAGGTCCATCAGACGCTTGATGTTGATGCCGACCTCACGACGCAGGTCGCCCTCGACGAGATAGTCGCGGTCGATCACTTCGCGGATCTGGAGCACTTCGGCATCGCTGAGCTGGTTCACGCGACGATCCTCGGGGATCTTCACCTTCTCCAGGATCTCACCAGCGATCTTCTGGCCGATGCCATGGATGTACTGGAGCGCGATCAGCACGCGCTTGTTGGTCGGAATGTTCACGCCGGCAATACGGGCCACGGCCTTCTCTCCTGTTGCCGATCCCTCGTCAGGAACCGGTCTTTAAGTGCTTGGTTTCTCGGGCAGGTGTTCACAAACGCGAACACGACGCCCACCCCTGGTCTTCCTGGGGCCCGGCATCGTTTGAAACTATCCGACTTGGATGCGGGGCTTATTAGGGGATTCAGGGGGCTTTCGTCAACCGCTGCTAGCGCTTAGCTCGCTTTTTCGCGACCTTTTTTGCGGCCTTTTTGGCACCTTTTTTGACAGCCTTCTTGGCGGTCGTTTTGGCTGCCTTTTTGACCGTTTTCTTGGCCGCCTTCTTGGTGCCCTTTACGGCCTTCTTGGCGGCCTTTTTAGCGGATTTGGCCGCCTTTTTGGCGGTTTTCGCCGGTTTTTTGGCTGCCTTGGCCTTCTTGGTGCCCTTCTTGGCGGGCCCCGACTTGGCCGCGCTGCGCGCTTGGGCCTTGCCGTGCGTCTTGGGCTCGACCGCCCCGAGGGCCAGGAGCTGGCGATGAATCGCGCGGGTGACCTCGTCGATCGCCATCATGCCGTCGATGGTCGAGAGCTTCCGCCGCTCGGAATAGTAGTGAATCAGCGGTTCCGTCTGGCTGCGGTAGCTGGCGAGTCGCTTGGTCAGGACCTCCGGAGTGTCGTCGACCCGGACCTCCTCCCCGCGCTCCCGCATCTGGGCGACGCGGGTCTCGACGCGACTCAGCAGCGCGCTCTCGTTGACGCGGAGCTCGACCACGGCGTCGAGCTTGAGATGCTTGTGCTTGAGCAGCTCATCCAGCGCCTCGGCCTGCGGCACGGTGCGAGGGAAGCCGTCGAGGATGAAACCGTTCTTGGCGTCCGGCTGGTCGATGCGGTCGGAGATGATTCCCACCACGATCTCGTCGGGCACGAGGCCGCCGCTGGCCATGATCTCCTTGGCCTTCAGCCCGACCGGCGTTCCCGCCGCAACGGCCGCGCGCAGCATCTCGCCGGTCGAGAGCTGGACGATGCCATAGCGCTGCACCAGCAGCTGCGCCTGGGTCCCCTTGCCCGACCCCGGCGGTCCCAGAAGTATAATTCTCATCGGCGTACGCCCCCCGGATTGGTGAGCGATACGTCGCGCACCTGTGTTTGAAGTCCAATGACAGTGCAAATCATAATCGGCGTCGCACCGCTACCCATATCATAGGGGAGCAAATGCCAGGACGCCAAGAAGGCCTTTGAAATCAGTGATTGCGTCGCAGGGAGAGCAGCTCTGCCGATGTCTTGGAATGGCTGACTGGTCGCCTCGGCGGGCGCCGCGCGTTGCTCGCGCGGCGAATCGGCGGCGCTGTCGCGCCGCCCTCGGAGAACGCCGCGCCTAGCGGCGGCGGCCGCGCAGCTTCGACTTGCGGATCAAGCCCTCATACTGATGCGCCAGCAGATAGCCCTGCACCTGCGCCACCGTGTCCATGGTGACACTGACGACGATCAGCAGCGAGGTGCCGCCGAAGTAGAACGGCACCGAGGCGTAGGAGATCAGGATTTCCGGGATCAAGCACACGATCGCCAGATAAATCGCGCCGAGCACGGTGATGCGCGACAGCACGTAGTCGATATATTCCGCGGTCCGCTCGCCCGGACGGATGCCCGGAATGAAGCCGCCATGCTTCTTCAGATTGTCCGCGGTCTCGGTCGGGTTGAACACGATCGCAGTGTAGAAGAACGCGAAGAACACGATCAGCGCGAGATACATGATCAGGAACAGCGGACGGCCGTGGCCGAGCTGGGTCGTGATCCACTGGAACCATTCCGGCCCGCTGCCGGCGTTGAAGTTGGCAACCGTGGTCGGCAGCAGCAGCAGCGAGGACGCGAAGATCGGCGGGATCACGCCCGAGGTGTTGAGCTTGAGCGGCAGATGCGAGGACTGGCCCTCGAACATCTTGTTGCCGACCTGGCGCTTCGGATACTGGATCAGCAGCCGGCGCTGTGCGCGCTCCATGAACACGATGAAGGCGATCACGGCGACCGCCATGATGATGACGACCAGGATCAGGCCGGTCGACATGGCGCCCTGACGGCCGAGCTCGAGCATGTTGGCGAGCGCCGCGGGCAGCTCGGCGACGATGCCGGCGAGAATGATCAGCGAGATGCCGTTGCCGATGCCGCGCGAGGTGATCTGCTCACCCAGCCACATCAGGAACATGGTGCCGCCGGTCAGCGTGATCGCCGTGGACAGGCGGAAGAACATGCCGGGGTCGCTGACGACGTTGCCGGCGCCTTCGAGGCCCACCGCGATGCCGTAGGACTGGAACGCGGCCAGGATCACCGTGAGATAGCGGGTGTACTGGTTCAGCAGCTTGCGGCCGGACTCACCTTCCTTCTTCAGCGCCTCGAGTTGCGGCGAGACGGTGGTGAGGAGCTGGATGATGATCGAGGCCGAGATGTACGGCATGATGTTCAGCGCGAAGATCGCCATGCGGTGGATACCGCCGCCGGCGAACATGTTGAACATGCCGAGGATGCCGCCCGCCTGGGAGCGGAACACCTGTTCCCAGATGTTGGGATCGATGCCGGGCAGCGGGATATAGGTCCCGAGCCGATAAACGAGCAGCGCACCCAGGGTGAACCAGATGCGCTTCTTCAGTTCGTCAGCCTTGGCAAACGCACCGAAATTGAGATTGGCTGCCAGTTGTTCCGCTGCAGAGGCCATCTTGGACTTTCTCCCGCCGCCTATTGCGCCGTCATGCCCGCGGCCGGGCTACTCTAGCGGACACCGGACATTATCTGGGGCTCGGCTTCGATAAGTCCACGTCCCACACGCGTAAAGGCCCGCGAGCCGCGGGCCAATGACGCAGTTGTTACGCCGCCTCGCCTTCTTCCTTGGCAGGGGCGAGGATCTTCACCGAGCCGCCCGCCTTCTCGACCGCGGCGATCGCGGTCTTCGTGGCGCCGTGCACTTCGATGTTGAGCTTCGACTTGAGCTCGCCGCGGCCGAGCAGCCGCACGCCGGCCTTGGCGCGGCGCAGCACGCCGCCCTTCACCAGGGCCTCGACGTTCACGACGCTGCCGGCGTCGATCTTCTTGGCATCGACCGCTTCCTGGAGCCTATCGAGATTGATCTCGGCGAACTCGACGCGGAAGATGTTGTTGAAGCCGCGCTTCGGCAGACGGCGATGCATCGGCATCTGTCCGCCTTCGAAACCCTTGATGCGCACGCCCGAACGCGCGGTCTGGCCCTTGCCGCCGCGGCCGGACTGCTTGCCCTTGCCCGAACCAATGCCACGGCCGACGCGCATACGCTTCTTGCGCGAGCCGGCGTTGTCGGCGATATCGCTGAGCTTCATCGCCCTGCTCCTTGTTTCTTGCGCATGATCTTCACCGAAAACGGGTGCCCGCTTTTCGGGATCCTGCGCCTTTGCTTACTTCTCGTCGACGATGCGAACGAGATGGTGAACCTTCTCGATCATGCCACGAACCGCCGGGGTGTCCGGCAGTTCGCTGGTGCGGCCGATCTTGTTGAGCTTGAGTCCGATCAGCGTCGAACGCTGCGAGTGATGGCGGCGGATCGCGCTGCCGGTCTGCTCGAGCTTGATCGTCTTTGCTGCCTTGGCCATGGGAGTCTACTCCGAAAAGCTTCCGTTAGTCGGCAGCCGCCTCGGCGTCACCGCCGATACGGCGGGACTGGAGGGTGGACACCTTGATATTGCGGCGGGCTGCGACCGAACGCGGCGAATCCTGATGCTTCAGCGCGTCGAAGGTTGCGCGAACCATGTTGTAGGGGTTCGACGAGCCGATCGACTTCGCGACCACGTCCTGGACGCCGAGCGTCTCGAACACGGCGCGCATCGGGCCGCCGGCGATGATGCCGGTACCGGCCGGAGCAGCACGCAGGTAGACACGGCCCGCGCCATGACGGCCGGCGATGTCGTGATGAAGCGTACGGCCCTCGCGCAGCGACACGCGGGTCAGGTTGCGCTTGGCGGATTCAGTCGCCTTGCGGATCGCCTCAGGCACTTCGCGCGCCTTGCCGTGACCGAAGCCGGCGCGGCCCTTCTGGTCGCCGATCACGACCAGCGCTGCGAAACCGAAGCGCTTGCCGCCCTTGACGACCTTTGCCACGCGATTGATGTGGACGAGCTTGTCGACGAACTCGCTGTCGCGCTCCTCCCGGCGTTCACGTCCGCCGCCGCCGCGTTGATCGCGTCCACCACGTTGTTCGCGTTCTGCCATTTTTCCATTCCTTCAGAGGCTTGCGCCTCAATCCTCAAATTCTATTAGAAGCTCAGCCCGCTCTCACGCGCAGCGTCGGCCAGTGCCTTGACGCGCCCGTGGTAGAGGTAGCTGCCGCGATCGAACACGACTTCCTTGACGCCCTTCTCGGCGGCGCGCTCGGCCAGCAGCTTGCCGACCGCCTTCGCCGCATCGATGTCGGCGCCGGTCTTGCCGCCGTCGCGCATCGACTTCTCGAGCGACGAGGCAGAGGCCAGCGTCTCGCCCTTCAGGTCGTCGATGACCTGGGCGTAGATGTGCTTGGACGAGCGAAACACCGACAGACGCGGACGACCGCCACCGGAGCGGCGCAGCTTCAGCCGCACACTCCGCTTGCGCCGGGCATTGGTAACCTTGGCTTTGGACATGACCGGCTCCGTTACTTCTTCTTGCCTTCCTTGCGGAAGATGAATTCGCCAACATACTTCACGCCCTTGCCCTTGTAGGGCTCCGGCGGACGATAGGAGCGAATCTCGGCGGCGACCTGGCCGACACGCTGGATGTCGCTACCGGTCACCGTGATCTCGGTCGGCTTCGGCACGGTGATCGTGATCCCTTCCGGGATCGCGTAGACCACGTCGTGGCTGTAGCCGAGCGCGAGCTGCAGGTTCTTGCCCTGCATCGCGGCGCGGTAACCGACGCCGGTGATTTCGAGCTTCTTCTCGAAGCCCTTGGTGACGCCTTCGACCAGATTCGCGACCTGGGCGCGAGCGGTACCGTACAGGGCCCGCGCGCGGTTGGTCTCGAGCCGCGGCTTGACCTTGATCTGGCCGCTCTCGAGCTTCACCTCGACGTCGTCATGGACGACGAACTGAAGCTGGCCCTTCGGCCCCTTCATCTTGACGGTCTGCCCATCGACGGTCGCGGTAACACCCGACGGAACCGCCACAGGCCTTTTGCCAACACGTGACATGGATCAAAAATCCTTCTCAGAACACCGTGAAGAGGACTTCGCCGCCCACATTCGCGTCGCGCGCGCTGTGGTCAGCCATGATCCCCTTCGGCGTCGACAACACCGAAATGCCGAGCCCGTTGTTGACCCGCGGCAGGTTCTTCACCGAGGCGTAAACACGACGCCCGGGCTTGGAAACACGTTCGATCTCGCGGATGACGGGCTCGCCGTCGAAATACTTCAGCTCGATCTCGATCTCGCTGCGGCCCGAGGAGTGCTCGAGCGTGGCGTAACCGCGGATGTAGCCCTCGGACTTGAGGACCTCCAGCACGTTCTCGCGCATCTTCGAACCAGGCGTGGACACCTTGCTCTTGGAGCGCATCTGCGCGTTGCGGATGCGGGTGATCAGATCGCTGATTGGATCGTGCGTAGACATCTAAACGACCCTCCTTACCAGCTGGACTTCACGAGGCCCGGGACCATGCCCTTGGAGCCAAGGTCGCGCAGCGCGATACGGGACAGCTTGTTCTTGCGATAGTTCGAGCGCGGGCGGCCCGACAGCTCGCAACGCAGACGGACGCGGGTCGCCGACGAATTGCGCGGCATTTCCGCAAGCTTCAGGGTCGCGGCGAACCGCTCCTCCATCGGCAGCGTCTTGTCGGCGATGATCGCCTTCAACCGCTCGCGCTTCGGGGCGGCGTTCTTCACCATCCGCTTGCGCCGGTTGTTCTTCTCGACTGAACTCTTCTTTGCCATGCTTGGCTCCTGGGTATCCGCGTTTGAGAGGCTTTAGGTCAGCGTCTCACTGCCGGAACGGGAAATTGAAAGCGGTCAACAAGGCCCTCGCCTCTTCGTCGGTCGTGGCCGTGGTGCAGACGGTGATGTCCATACCGCGGGCTTCCGTGACCTTGTCGAAGTCGATCTCGGGGAAAATGATGTGCTCCTTGATGCCGAGCGAGTAGTTGCCGCGGCCGTCAAAGCTCTTCGGGTTCAGGCCGCGGAAGTCGCGGACGCGCGGCAGCGCAACCGTCACCAGGCGATCGATGAACTCGTACATGCGGGCCTTGCGCAGCGTGACCTTGCAGCCGATCGGCTGGTTTTCACGCAGCTTGAAGGTCGCGATCGCGATCCGCGAATAGGTCACGATCGCCTTCTGGCCGGCGATCTGGGTCAGCTCGGCAGCGGCAGTCTCGGCCTTCTTGCGGTCGTTGACGGAATCGCCAACGCCCATGTTCAGCACGACCTTGTCCAGGCGCGGAACCTGCATCACGTTCTCATAACCGAACTTCTCGGTCATCGCCGTGCGGATCTTCGCGTCGTATTCCGCGCGCAGGCGCGGCGTGTAAGCGGCCTCAGCCATCGATCTCAGCTCCCGAGCTCTTGGCGATGCGGACCTTCTTGCCGTCCGCCAAAATCTTGAATCCGACGCGGGTCGGCTTTCCGTCCTTGCCGACATACGCGATGTTGGACAGTTGGATCGGCGACTCCTTCGAGATGATGCCGCCCTCCTGAGCCTGCGTCTGCTTCTGGTGACGCTTGACCATGTTGATGCCGCGCACGAGCGCCGTGCCGGCGGTGGGACGCACCTCGAACACTTCGCCGGTGCGGCCCTTGTCGCGACCGGTCAGCACGACGACCTTGTCGCCCTTGCGGATCTTCGCAGCCATCACAGCACCTCCGGCGCGAGCGAGATGATCTTCATGTGGTTCTTAGCGCGCAGCTCGCGCGGCACGGGCCCGAAGATACGGGTGCCGACCGGCTCGGACTGATTGTTGATCAGGACGGCGGCGTTGCGGTCGAAGCGGATGACCGAACCGTCGGCGCGGCGAATGTCCTTGCGGACACGCACCACGACGGCCTTCATCACGTCGCCCTTCTTCACCTTGCCACGCGGAATCGCTTCCTTGATCGAGACGACGATGATGTCGCCGATCGTGGCGTAGCGGCGCTTGGAGCCCCCGAGCACCTTGATACACATGACACGGCGTGCGCCAGAATTGTCGGCCACGTCGAGGTTGGTCTGCATCTGAATCATTGATGCACCTCGTCCTCTTTCTCTTTGCGCCAGCCCAGCCGGCGCTCAACATTTCCCTGAAGTCAGTCGGCTAAAGCCAACAGATCAGGCGCTTTTCTTGTGTTCGCCCCGGATCACGACCCAGCGCTTCAACTTCGAAATCGGCTTCGATTCCTCGATCCACACCATGTCGCCCGGCTTGAACTCGTTGCTCTCGTCGTGCGCGTGATAGTTCTTCGAACGGCGGATCGTCTTCTTGTAGATCGGGTGCGTGAAGCGGCGGTCGACCCGCACCACGATGGTCTTGGCTTGCTTGTCGCTGACGACCACGCCCTGCAAAGTACGTTTCGGCATCTTCGTAAGCCTCTTACTTCTTCTTCGCGCGCGTCTGCGCGGCGACGGTCTTGATCCGGGCGATGTCACGGCGAGCCTCGCGCAGGCGCGAGGTGTTCTCGAGCTGCCCGGTAGCGCGCTGGAAGCGCAGGTTGAAGCGCTCCTTCTTCAGGTTCAGGATGGCGTCATCCTGCTGATCGGGGCTCATCGCGCGGATGTCTTCGATCTTCATCTGTGCCATGGCCATTACTCCGCAATGCGCTCGACGAAGCGCGTCTTGATCGGCAGCTTGGCGGCCGCCAGGGTCAGCGCCTCACGCGCCGTCTGGGTGTTGACGCCGTCGATCTCGAACAGCACCCGGCCCGGCTTGACGCGCGCGACCCACAATTCCGGCGAACCCTTGCCGGAGCCCATGCGGACTTCGGCTGGCTTCTTCGACACCGGAACGTCGGGGAACACGCGGATCCAGACGCGGCCGGCACGCTTCATGTGGCGGGTCAGCGCGCGGCGAGCGGCTTCGATCTGGCGCGCGGTGACGCGCTCAGGCTCGGTCGCCTTCAGGCCGAACTGGCCGAAGGCCAACGTCGCGCCCGAAGACGCAACGCCGTGGATGCGGCCCTTATGCGCCTTCCGGAACTTCGTTTTCTTAGGTTGCATCATGGCTTTAAGCCCTCAAATTCCTGTGCTGGCTCAGGCTGCAGCCGTATCGCGGCGCTGACGGCCACCACGATCACCGCTACCACCCGTCTCGCCTTCGGCCATTCTCTTGTCCTGGGCCATCGGATCGTGCTCGAGGATCTCGCCCTTGAAGATCCAGACCTTGACACCGCAGGTGCCGAAGGTCGTGAACGCGGTCGCAACGCCGTAGTCGATGTCGGCGCGCAGCGTGTGCAGCGGCACGCGACCTTCGCGGTACCACTCCATGCGCGCGATTTCCGCGCCGCCCAGACGACCCGAGCAGTTGATGCGGATGCCTTCCGCGCCAAGACGCATCGCCGACTGCACGGCACGCTTCATGGCACGGCGGAACGCCACGCGGCGCTCGAGCTGCTGCGCGATCGACTCGGCCACCAGCGTCGCATCGAGCTCCGGCTTGCGGATCTCGACGATGTTGATGACGACGTCGGACGAGGTGATGTCCGCGACCTTCTTGCGCAGCTTGTCGATGTCGGCGCCCTTCTTGCCGATCACCACGCCCGGACGAGCCGAGTGGATGGTGACGCGGCACTTCTTGTGCGGACGCTCGATCACGATGCGGGCGACGGCCGCCTGCTTGAGCTCCTTGTGCAGGATCTCGCGGATCTTGACGTCCTCGTGCAGCAGCTTGCCGTATTCCTGCTTGCCGGCGAACCAGCGGGAATCCCAGGTCCGGTTGATGCCGAGACGCAGACCGATCGGATTGATCTTTTGACCCATCGTGTGCTCCTGCGTCCCTTAGGCCGCTGCTTCGGCTTCGACCTGACGAACGATGATCGTCAGCTGCGAAAATGGTTTGTAGACGCGGCCCGAACGGCCACGGCCGCGAGCGGCAAAGCGCTTCATCACGAGGCCGTTGCCGACGAAGGCCTGCGCCACGACGAGATCGTCGACGTCGAGGTCGTGGTTGTTTTCGGCATTGGCGATAGCCGATTCCAGGCACTTCTTCACGTCAACGGCGATCCGCTTGCGCGAGAACTGCAGATCGGCGAGCGCAGCAGCCGCCTTCCGGCCGCGAATGAGCTGGGCGACCAGGTTGAGCTTCTGCGGGCTCACCCGCAGCATCCGGGCGACCGCCTTGGCCTCGTTCTCGGCGAGGCTCCGTTCGCGCTTAGGTTTGCTCATCGTTTAATCCTCAAGCCTTCTTGGCTTTCTTGTCGCCGGAGTGGCCATGGAAGGTCCGGGTCGGCGAGAACTCGCCGAACTTGTGACCGACCATTTCCTCGTTGACGGCAACCGGTACGTGCTTCTGACCGTTGTAGACGCCGAAGGTCAGGCCGACGAACTGCGGCAGGATCGTCGAGCGACGGCTCCAGATCTTGATGACGTCGTGACGGCCGGACGCGCGGGCGGCATCTGCCTTCTTGAGCAGAGAACCCTCGACGAACGGGCCTTTCCAGACTGAACGAACCATGTCCGGCGTTCCTTACTTCTTCCGCTTGTGGCGGCTTAGGAGAATGAATTTGTTGGTCGACTTGTTGCTGCGGGTCTTCTTGCCCTTGGTCGGCTTGCCCCACGGGGTGACCGGGTGGCGACCGCCCGAGGTACGACCTTCACCACCGCCGTGCGGATGGTCGATCGGGTTCATCGAAACACCGCGGTTATGCGGCTTGCGGCCCAGCCAACGGTTGCGGCCGGCCTTGCCGATCGAGGTGTTCATGTGATCCGGGTTCGACACCGCGCCGATCGTGCCGCGGCAACGGCCGTGCACCAGGCGCTGCTCGCCCGAGTTCAGGCGGATGATCACGTAGTCGTGGTCGCGGCCGACGAGCTGGGCGTAGGTGCCGGCGGAACGAGCGAGCTGGCCGCCCTTCCCGATCTTGACCTCGATGTTGTGGATGATCGTGCCGACCGGCATGTTGCCGAGCGGCATGACGTTGCCCGGTTTCACGTCGACATAGTTGCCGGCAACCACGGAATCACCGACGGCAAGGCGCTGCGGCGCCAGGATATAGGCCTGGGTGCCGTCTTCGTACTTGACCAGCGCGATGAACGCGGTGCGGTTCGGATCGTATTCCAGCCGCTCGACCGTCGCGGGCGCATCGACCTTGTCGCGCTTGAAGTCGACGATGCGCAGCGTCTGCTTGTGACCGCCACCGCGGAAGCGCACGGTGATGCGACCGGTGTTGTTGCGACCGCCCGAGGAGTGCTTGCCTTCGGTGAGCGCCTTGACCGGCTTGCCCTTGTAGAGGGCCGAACGATCGACCATGACCAGCTGGCGCTGGCCCGGCGTCGTGGGATTGAATTTTTTCAGTGCCATCGTCGTACGACCTTACAGACCGGTGGTCACGTCGATCCGGTGACCCTCTTCGAGGGTCACGATCGCGCGCTTGCTGTTCGACTGCGAGCCGAGATTGCCGCGGAAGATCTTGGTCTTGCCCTTGCGGACCAGCGTGTTGACGCTCTTGACCTTGACGTCGAACAGCTTCTCGATCGCTTCCTTGATCTGCGGCTTGGTCGCCTTCGCGGCCACCTTGAACAGGACCTTGTTGTGCTCCGAGGCGATCGTCGCCTTTTCGGTCACGACCGGCGACAAGATCACGTCGTAGTGGCGAGGCTCGATGTTCTTCGTCATTTGAAGCGCGCCTCCAGCGCATCGATGGCGGCCTTGGTCAGAACGAGCTTCTGACGGCGCAGGATGTCATAGACGTTGATGCCCTGGATCGGCAGCACGTCCATGTTCGGGATGTTGCGGGCCGCAGCGGCAAAGCCGTTGTTGAGCTCGGCGCCGTCGATGATCAGCGCGTTGGTCAAGCCGAGGCCCGAGAAGTGGCCGAGCAGCGCCTTGGTCTTCGCGGCTTCCAGCGCGGCCTTGTCGATCACCAGCAGATCGCCGTCCTTGGCCTTCGCCGACAGCGCATGCTTGAGAGCAAGCGCGCGGACCTTCTTCGGCAGGTCGGTGGCGTGCGAACGCACAACCGGACCGAAGGCACGGCCACCGCCACGGAACTGCGGCACGCGGGCCGAGCCGTGACGAGCACCGCCGGTGCCCTTCTGCTTGTACATCTTCTTGCCGGTGCGCCAGATCTCGGCGCGGCCCTTGGCCTTGTGAGTGCCGGCCTGACGCTTGTTGAGCTGCCACTGCACGCAGCGTGCAATGATGTCCTGGCGCGGCTCGAGGCCGAAAATGGCGTCGGAAAGCTGGACCGAGCCGGCTTCCTTACCTTCGAGGGTCGTGACCTTCAATTCCATCTCACGCCTCCTGCGCAGCCGGAGCGGCGTCCGCTTCGCCAGCAACCTTAAACTTGCCGGGCTTCGGAGCTTCCTTCGGCAGCGGCTTCTTGACAGCGTCGCGCACGCGGATCCAGCCGCCCTTGGAGCCGGGAACGGCGCCTTCGACGAGGATCAGGCCGCGCTCGACATCGAGTTGAACGACTCGAAGGTTGAGCGTGGTGATGCGGTCGACACCCATGTGGCCGGGCATCTTCTTGTTCTTCCAGGTCTTGCCGGGGTCCTGACGGCCACCGGTCGAACCGATCGAGCGGTGCGAGATCGACACACCGTGGGTGGCGCGCAGACCGCCGAAGTTCCAGCGCTTCATGCCGCCGGCGAAGCCCTTACCGACCGAGGTGCCAGTGACGTCGACGAACTGGCCGACGACGAAGTGGTCGGCGAGGATCTCCGCGCCAACGGGGATCATGGCATCCGCGGAGACGCGGAACTCCTCGACCTGCCGCTTCGGCTCGACCTTGGCGACCGCGAACTGGCCGCGCTCTGCCTTGGGCATGTACACGGTCTTGCGGCTGCCAGATCCAAGCTGGAGCGCGACATAACCGTTCTTCTCTTCAGTGCGGTGGCCTACGACCTGGCAATTGCCGAGCTTCAGCACGGTCACGGGGATATGTTCGCCGGCCTCTGTAAAGACCCGCGTCATCCCGACCTTTTGTGCGATCACTCCGGAGCGCATCGGCGTGCTTCCTGTTCTTTCTGTCCGCTAGTCGCGAACGTGATCCAAAAATCTTAGAGCTTGATCTCGACGTCGACACCGGCGGCCAGGTCGAGCTTCATCAAAGCATCGACGGTCTGCGGGGTCGGATCGACGATGTCGAGCAGGCGCTTGTGGGTGCGCATCTCGAACTGCTCGCGGCTCTTCTTGTCGACGTGCGGCGAACGGTTGACGGTGAACTTCTCGATGCGGGTGGGCAGCGGAATGGGTCCGCGGACCTGCGCGCCGGTGCGCTTCGCCGTGTTCACGATCTCGCGGGTCGACGTATCGAGGATACGATGGTCGAACGCCTTGAGACGGATACGAATGTTTTGGCCGTTCATTGCCGTGCTTTCTCTAGTGAGTGGCGAGTAGCGAGTAGCGAATAGAATTCCCTATTCGCCACTCACCATTCCCTATTCGCTTGTTACTCGATGATCGAGGCGACGACGCCGGCGCCGACGGTGCGGCCGCCTTCGCGGATCGCGAAGCGGAGCTTCTCTTCCATCGCGATCGGCACGATCAGGTGCACTTCCATTGCGATGTTGTCGCCCGGCATCACCATCTCGGTGCCTTCCGGCAGATGCACGACACCGGTCACGTCGGTGGTGCGGAAGTAGAACTGCGGACGGTAGTTGGTGAAGAACGGGGTGTGGCGGCCGCCCTCTTCCTTGGTGAGGATGTAGGCCTCAGCCTTGAACTTGGTGTGCGGCTTGACCGAACCCGGCTTGCACAGCACCTGGCCGCGCTCGACGTCCTCGCGCTTGGTGCCGCGGAGCAGCGCACCGATGTTGTCGCCGGCCTGGCCCTGATCGAGCAGCTTGCGGAACATTTCGACGCCCGTGACCGTGGTCTTCTGCGTGGCGCGCAGACCGACGATCTCGATTTCCTCGCCGACCTTGACGATGCCGCGCTCGACACGGCCGGTCACGACGGTGCCGCGACCCGAGATCGAGAACACGTCTTCAACCGGCATCAGGAACGGCTGGTCGACCGGACGCTCCGGCTGCGGGATGTAGGAGTCGACGTTCTTCATCAACTCGAGGATGGCCTCGTGGCCGAGCTTCTTGTCGGAATCTTCGAGAGCGGCGAGCGCCGAACCCTTGATGATCGGGATCTTGTCGCCCGGGAAGTCGTACTTCGAGAGCAGCTCGCGGACTTCGAGCTCGACGAGCTCGAGGAGCTCCGGATCGTCGACCATGTCGCACTTGTTGAGGAACACGACGAGCGCGGGCACGCCGACCTGGCGGGCGAGCAGGATGTGCTCGCGGGTCTGCGGCATCGGGCCGTCAGCGGCAGACACGACCAGGATCGCACCGTCCATCTGGGCGGCGCCGGTGATCATGTTCTTCACGTAGTCGGCGTGGCCGGGGCAGTCGACGTGGGCGTAGTGGCGGTTCTGCGTCTCGTACTCGACGTGCGCGGTCGAGATGGTGATGCCGCGCGCCTTCTCTTCCGGCGCCTTGTCGATCTGGTCGTACGCGGTGAACGTCGCACCGCCGGTCTCGGCGAGGATCTTGGTGATCGCCGCGGTCAGCGACGTCTTGCCATGGTCGACGTGACCGATGGTGCCGATGTTGCAGTGCGGCTTGTTACGTTCAAACTTTGCTTTGGCCATTTGACTCTCCGTTCAATCGTCAGCTCTGGACCGACGACAATCAGGCAAACTTCTTCTGGACTTCTGCCGACACGTTGGCCGGCGCTTCTGCGTAGTGGTCGAACTGCATGGTGAAGGTCGCGCGACCCTGGCTCATCGAGCGCAGGTTGTTCACGTACCCGAACATGTTCATGAGCGGCACCATCGCGTTGATGACGTTGGCGTTGCCGCGCATGTCCTGGCCCTGGATCTGACCGCGCCGGGAATTCAGGTCACCGATGACCGAGCCGGTGTAGTCTTCCGGGGTCACCACTTCGACCTTCATGATCGGCTCGAGCAGGACGGACTTGCCCTTCTGCAGCGCTTCGCGGAATGCCGCGCGCGATGCGATTTCGAAGGCGAGCGCCGACGAGTCGACGTCGTGGTACTTGCCGTCGACGAGCTGAACCTTGACGTCGACCACGGGGAAGCCCGCGACAACACCAGAGCTCATCACGCTGTTGAGGCCCTTTTCGACGCCGGGGATGTATTCCTTCGGAACCGCACCGCCGACGATCTTGGACTCGAACTCGTAGCCCTTGCCGGGCTCGTTCGGCTCGACCACGATCGACACTTCCGCGAACTGACCGGTACCGCCGGTCTGCTTCTTGTGGGTGTACTTGACCTCGGCCTTCTTGGTGACGCGCTCACGGAACGCAACCTGCGGCGCGCCGATGTTGGCGTCGACCTTGTAGGTACGCTTGAGGATGTCGACCTTGATGTCGAGATGGAGTTCGCCCATGCCCTTGAGGATGGTCTGGCCGGACTCCTGGTCGGTCGACACGCGGAAGGACGGATCCTCGGCGGCGAGCTTCGCCAGCGCCACGCCCAGCTTTTCCTGGTCGGCCTTGGACTTCGGCTCGATCGCGATCTCGATGACCGGCTCGGGGAATTCCATCTTCTCCAGGATCACCTGCTTGTCGGGATCGCACAGCGTGTCACCGGTGCGCGCTTCCTTCAGGCCGGCCAGCGCGACGATGTCGCCGGCATAGGCTTCCTTGATGTCCTCGCGGTTGTTCGCATGCATCAGCAGCATGCGCCCGATGCGCTCCTTCTTCTCGCGCGTCGAGTTCACGACGCCGGTGCCGCTCTGCAGGACGCCCGAGTAGATGCGGCAGAAGGTGATGGTGCCGACGAACGGGTCGTCCATGATCTTGAACGCGAGCAGCGCGAGCGGCTCCTTGTCGTCGGCCTTACGCACGACCTCGTTGCCGCGGTCGTCGGTGCCCTTGATCGCCGGCACGTCGATCGGCGACGGCAGATAGTCGACGACGGCGTCGAGCAGCGGCTGCACACCCTTGTTCTTGAAGGCCGAGCCGCACAGCACGGGATAGAACGCGCCGGTCAGCACCGCCTTGCGGATCAGCCGCTTCAGCGTCGCTTCATCCGGTTCGTTGCCGTCGAGGAAGGCGGCCAATGCGTCATCGTCGAGCTCGACGGCGGCTTCCACCATCTTCTCGCGGTATTCCTTGGCCTGCTCGACCATATCTTCCGGGATGTCGACATAGTCGAACTTCGCGCCGAGCGATTCATCGTTCCAGATGATGCCCTGCATCTTCACGAGGTCGACGAGACCCTTGAAGTTGTTCTCGGCACCGATCGGAAGCTGGATCGCGATCGGCTTGGCGCCGAGGCGGTCAACGATGTCGGCCAGACACTTGAAGAAGTCGGCACCGGTCTTGTCCATCTTGTTGGCGAAGACGATGCGCGGAACCTTGTACTTGTCGCCCTGGCGCCAGACGGTCTCGGTCTGGGGCTCGACGCCCTGGTTCGAGTCGAGCACGCAGACGGCGCCATCGAGCACGCGCAGCGAACGCTCGACTTCGATGGTGAAGTCGACGTGGCCGGGGGTGTCGATGATGTTCAGGCGCTTGCCGGCCCAGAATGCGGTGGTGGCAGCCGAGGTGATCGTGATGCCACGCTCCTGCTCCTGCTCCATCCAGTCCATCGTCGCGGCACCTTCGTGCACTTCGCCGATCTTGTGGCTCTTGCCGGTGTAATAGAGGATGCGCTCGGTGGTCGTGGTCTTGCCGGCATCGATATGCGCCATGATACCGAAATTGCGGTAGTTCTCTATGGCATGAACGCGAGGCATGGGCTGTTCCTTAGATTCCGTGTTTCGCCGTTACCAGCGATAGTGCGAGAAGGCGCGATTGGCTTCCGCCATCCGGTGCACGTCTTCGCGCTTCTTGACGGCGTTGCCGCGGTTGTTCGAGGCGTCGAGCAGCTCAGCCGAGAGCCGCTCGGTCATCGTCTTCTCGTTGCGCTCGCGCGCAGCCGAGATCAGCCAGCGGATGCCCAGCGCCTGACGGCGGGTCGATCGAACTTCGACCGGAACCTGGTAGGTCGCGCCGCCGACGCGGCGGGAGCGCACTTCGATCGTTGGCATGACGTTCTCGAGCGCCTGCTCGAACACGCCGAGCGGGCTCTGCTTGGTCTTGGCTTCGATGATGCCAAACGCACCGTAGACGATGCCTTCGGCGACCGACTTCTTGCCGGCGCACATCACCGAGTTCATGAACTTCGTGACGATGATGTTCCCGAACTTCGGATCCGGGAGAACTTCGCGCTTTTCCGCTGAGTGGCGACGAGACATTGAGCTGGTTCCCGCTTACTTCGGACGCTTGGCGCCGTACTTCGAACGACGCTGCTTACGGTTCTTGACGCCCTGGGTATCCAGAACGCCGCGGAGGATGTGGTAGCGCACGCCGGGCAAGTCCTTGACGCGGCCGCCGCGGATCATGACCACCGAGTGCTCCTGGAGGTTATGACCTTCGCCGGGGATGTAGCCGATCACCTCGAAGCCGTTCGTCAGGCGCACCTTGGCGACCTTACGAAGCGCCGAGTTCGGCTTCTTCGGGGTCGTGGTGTAGACGCGGGTGCAAACACCACGCTTCTGCGGCGACTGCTGCAGCGCCGGCACCTTCTTGCGCGACTTCTGCACTTCACGCGGTTGAGCGATCAGCTGGTTGATCGTCGGCATCCTGGCCTTACCCTTTGTTCTGCCGCGGTCCCTTCCGGGTCCGCTGTCTTGGCGCGGTCCGTTGCCGGAACCGCAATTCTTTTCGGGCCACCCGCCCGACGAGGTCGCCTCGCACGGAACAATCCGCACAAAGCGAAATTGCGCCAACCGCTCCATCACCGAGCGGAAAGCGTTACGACGCCACAGAGGACCGCAGTTTCAGGCCAATCAGCATAAAGCTGCGGCCCGCGCACCGAGGTCATGCATCCGAATTCGATCTCAAGAGAACGAGCTCAAGAGACCTAAAATCGCACTGGCATTGCCTAGCTATGATCGACAGCGTTTGAGCGGCATTCGTCGAGGTTGGTGCCCGTCTTAGCGATCTCTGAGGATCCGATCCCTGGAGATCAACGGGTGGCCCGTTCCGACGCTGGCGATGCTCACCGCCTGTCGTTAAGTGAGGCGCTTTCTATAAGTGAGAGTCGACCAAGTCAAGGTGAAACGACAGTCGGAAAACGCTTCTGCCACCTGACGAAATCGCTGTTTGCCCGCACTCACCGCGCCTGCCGGATATGGGGACCGGACGTCTGTTCCGCCAGCCCAAAAGCAATTTACACCCGGGCGAAATGTACTTTTATAACCCTTGCTAAGGCTTTTTTTCCTGTTGATGCGTCAATCTGCCGCCTGCGGCAGAGATTTGCACCATGCGCTACACCGACATTGCCATTATCGGCGGGGGATTGTCCGGCTCAACCGCCGCCGCAATGCTCGGCCGCGCCGGCATTTCGACGGTGCTGATCGACCCGCATGAGAGCTATCCGGCGGACTTTCGAGTCGAAAAACTCAGTGGTCACGTCCAGGTCGAGCGATTCCTGAAGACCGGAATCGGAGAATCGGTGCTGCGCCGCGCGACCTTTGCCGGCGAAAACTGGATCGCTCGATTCGGCCGTTTGCTCGACAAGGCGCCGTGTCGGCAGTTCAACATCCTCTACGATTCGCTCGTCAACGCCGTCCGCGACGAAATCCCTGCTGGCGTCGAGCGCATCTATGCCAAAGCGGTCTCGCTCGAGACGAGCCCGGAGCGGCAAAAGATCACGCTCTCCAATGAGGAGACGATCTCGGCCCGGCTGGTCGTGCTCGCCAACGGTCTGAATGTCGGCCTGCGCCACCAGCTCGGCATCGCGCGAAAAGTCATCAGCGCCTGCCATTCGATCTCGATCGGGTTCGACGTGGTGCCGGCGGGGCGGAATTCGTTCGACTTCCCGGCGCTGACCTATTTCTCGGAACGGCCGAGCGACCGAATCCCCTACATCACGCTGTTTCCGACCGGTCCGCGGATGCGCGCCAATCTGTTCGTCTATCGCGGCGTCGACGACCCATGGCTGCGCGAGCTGCGCCGCACGCCAGCCGAGACGCTGAACGCCGCCCTGCCCCGGCTCAAGCGCATCACCGGCGCCTTCGACATCGCCGGCGAGATCAAGATCCGTCCGGTCGACCTCTATGTGAACGACGCAAGCGGCCAGCCCGGCCTCGTGCTGGTGGGCGATGCGTTCTCGACCTCCTGCCCCGCCGCCGGCACCGGCTGTGACAAGGTCTTCACCGACGTCGAGCGGCTCTGCAACGTCCATATCCCGGAGTGGCTCGCCTCCGACGGGATGGACGGGGCCAAGATCGCCACCTTCTACGCCGATCCGGTCAAGCGGGCCTGCGACGAATGGTCGGCGGCGAAGGCGTTCGAGTTCCGCTCCGTCTCGACCGCGACGAGTCCCTACTGGACCGCGCAGCGCTGGGCGCGCTTCATCGCCTGGTCGGTTCAAGGCTTGCTGCGGCCGCTCGGAGGAGCAATTCATCTGGAGCCGAACTTCCTCGGTCACTCCTCCTCGTCGTCGTCCTCATCGTCTTCGTCGAGGTCGTCTTCATCCTCGTCGTCATCGTCGCTGTCGTCATCGGCCTGAGCCACAGCGCCATGCGGCTGGTGGATCTGGTCGTTCCACAGCTTGCGATAGGTCCCGTTCCTGGCGAGGAGCTCGGCATGCGAGCCGCGCTCGATCGCCCTGCCCCCTGAGATCACGATGATCTCGTCCATCTCGACCACGGAGGTCAGGCGATGGGTCGACCAGATCATGGTGCGTCCCTTCGCGACCTTCAGCAGCGTACGGTTGATCGCGGCCTCGGTGGTCTGGTCGAGCGCCGAGGTGGCTTCGTCCAGCAGCAGCACGGAAGGGTTACGGATGACCGCGCGCGCGATCGCAATGCGCTGGCGCTGGCCGCCCGACAGCGTATCGCCGCGCTCGCCGACCGGCGTCTCGTAGCGCTGCGGCAGGCTCATGATGTAGCGGTGGATCTCAGCCTTCTTGGCGGCGTCCTCCACCTCCTCGTCGGTCGCGCCTTCCTTGCCGAGCCGGATGTTCTCGCGAATCGACATGTTGAACAGCATGTTCTCCTGGAACACCACCGCCATGCTCCGGCGCAGCGAATCCAGCGTCACCTTGCGGACGTCGACGCCGTCGATGGCGACGCGCCCCTCGTTGGGCACGTATAGCCGCAGGATCAAATTGAGCAGCGTGCTCTTGCCGGAGCCCGAGGGGCCGACGATAGCGATGCGCTTGCCGGCGTTGAGCTTGAGGCTGAGATTGTCCAGCACCGGGGTCTGGCTGCCTTCGTACTGGAACGTCACGTGGTCGAAGGTGATGTCGTTGGTGATGCGCGGCAGATCGGGCGCGCCCGGTCGATCGGCGCCGCGCGTCGGCTCGTCCAGCAACTCCTGCATGTGGCGGATCGCGGCGGCCGAGGAGATCGACACCGGGATGAAGTGCATCACGTGGGCGATGTTGTAGGAGACCTCCCAGAACGCGCTCTCGAAGGTGACGAAGGTGCCGATGGTGATCTGGCCCTTGGTCGCCAGATAGGCGCCGATCGCGAGCACGACGAGGTGCAGCAGCAGCACCGAAATGGTGACCGTCCGCTCCACCATGGTCGACAGGAACGCAGCCGAAGCGATCTTGCGGCGGGTCTCGTCGTTGCGGAAGGTGAAGAAGCCGAACATCTTGCGTTGCAGGCTGAACGCCTTGATCACGGCCTGCGCGGCCACGTTCTCCTGCACCATGCCGAGCAGCGCGCTCTCGTTCTGCTTCTGCTCGTAATTGGCCTGCACCGCCTTCGGGGTGAGGATGCGCGGCCCGATCAGCGTGATCGGGAACACCAGCAGCGCGACCGCGGCAAGCTGCCAGTTCAGGAACACCATCAGGATGATGCCGGCGATCAATTCCAGGAACGGCAGCGCCGCACTGTTGGCGAAGGTCTTGACCGAGCCCTCGAAGGCCGAAAGGTCGACGGAAAAGCGCGACAGGATCTCGCCGCGCTTGGTGCGGCCGAAATAGGCCGCCGGCAGGTCCTGGACATGCTCGAACAGGCGCTTGCGGACGTCGGAGATGATGCAGGCAGCCAGCCTGGCGTCCCAGCGCTCGTACCAGACCGCCACGATCGAGGTGAAGATGCCGGCGACCGCGAGCACGCCGAGGATCTTGTAGAGCGCCTGGAAATCCTCCTCGCCGAGCGCGTCGTCGATCAGGTACTTCAGGCTGAGCGGCATGATGACGTTGAACAGCGTCTCGACGCAGACGCCGAACGCCACGAATGACAGCATCCGCTTGTAGTTGGACAGGAACGGCTTGACGAAACCCAGGATGGTCGCGAGCGCGCCTGCGGCCTCGCGCGCGGTAAAGACGACGAGCTCTTCGTCCTCATCGTCGTCGTCGAGCTCCAGCCCGTCATCCTCCTCGTCTTCGTCGTCCTCGTCGTCTTCGAGGTCCGGCTTGACGGGGACAAGCTTGTCGTCGAGCTCGGCCGCCTCTTCCGTGGCGAGTTTCTGTTTGTCGGGCGGGAGGGGCTTGGACGCCATGAAACCAACCGATGCTGACGGCCGGCATGACCGCGGAGAAAGCAGGAAATAGCGGCAGCCGCTATCGCACCGATTCTATGCGATCATGACGAATTCGGCAAAGCAATTGGCTAGGCCGGTCCGATCCTGTCTCTAGTCGTCGTCCTCATCCTCGACCTTGTCGAAGAAGGAATAACGCAGGCTGTCGGCGTCGGCGTACCACTGGCCCGGGCCCTTGTTGGCGGCAAGCGTCGCCTCCCAGAGCGCATCAGTGCAGTCCTTGCGGTGCATCGACAGGTCGAAGCCGTTGCCGAAGAACAGCTCGGACCATTCCCACCAGGTGCCGAGCTTCTTGACGCCGCGCAGCAGGTCGTAGCGGTCGATCACCACCGAAGCCATGTCCGAGGTGATCGAGCCGAACACGAGGCCAGTCTTGACCACGCGGTTCAGTTCGCGGATCGCGCGGACCACCTGCTTCGGGGAAACATGGCAGAGGCTGGTCTCGAACACGAAGTCGAAGGCGCCGTCCTTGAACGGCATGTCGGTGATCGAGCCGAGCTTGTTGTACTTCTTCAGCGCCTTCGGCGTCCTGGCGTGGATGGCGCGGTTGTTCTCGATGCCGAAGGCGTCGATGCCGCGATCGCGCAGCGCGCCGACCAATTCGCCGCTGGCCGAGCCCGCGACCAGCAGCTTGGCGCCCTTGGCCTTGCCCCAGACGATGCCGATCAGCCTGGTCAGATAATCGGGATCGGTGAAGTGGCGCCAGGCTTCGCTGTAGGGACCGAGGCCGCGATAATTCTCGAAATAGTCGCGGTCGATCTTGTCCGAGACCGGCTCGCCCTCCTCCTGTGCGCGCTCGCGGCGCAGGCGCATCATCTCGGTCAGGATGATGTCGGTCGCCGCGTCCGAGGAGTCGAGCAGACCGTTCAGCGTGGAGTCGAACAGATAATCGCCGACCACCACGATGCCGGGATGCTCCTTCGGCTCCGGCCGGTGATTGGTCATGACGTCGCGCACGGGCAGACCGCCGGGGATGGCGTTCACCGACGACAGCCAGCGGTGGATCTTGCCTTCCACGAAATGCGAACGCGCATCGCCGAGCGAGGCGGGCAGCGATTTCAGTGCGGCGTCGATCAGTTCCTGATCCGACAGATTGGCGAAGGCCAGCGCGTCGGAGCCGGGAATCAGCCAGTTCAGCACGCCGTGCTTGCCGACGTCATGGCGCGCGCCCTCGTTGTAGACGCAGCAGCCGCCGAAGGCTTCCGACATGAACCAGGCGCCGGAAATCTTCTCGCCCCAGAACGGCGTGTCGAACAGGATTGAGACGCGCAGATAGTGTGCGGGACGATCGAAATACGAGACGTGCTTGACCATCGACTTGCGGAGCTGCTCGCCTTCCCAGCCCATGGTCGCGAGCCACGAATGCGGCAGGCAGACCAGCACGAGGTCGAAGTCGCGCGTCTCCGGCCCCTTGCCGTTCATCATCTTCAGCTGGTAGCGGCCGGTCGACGCCTTGCCTACGGTGAGCACGCGGTGATTGAGCTGGACGTCGGCGTTGACCTCCGACTGCAGGCACTCGATCAGCTGCTCATTGCCGTTCTGGATGGAATAGAGGCCGATATAGCCGTCGACATCCATCAGATAGTTCTTGAGCGCGTTGAGCCCGTTGGTGTTGTGGCTTTCGGTCGCGATGTCGGAGCGCGCCATCACCTTGAAGAAACGCTTTGCGGTTTCGTCCTCGACCTCCTCGTCGAGCACCTGCTCGGCGGTCTTGTAGGCCCAGGGATTCTCGTTGTCGTGCGCGCCGACGCCCTCGTAATATTCGATCGGCGTCATCGCCTCGGCGCAGCGCTCGCGGAACGCCTCGATCGCCGCCGCAGTCTTGGCGCCGTATTTGCGGCGCATACCTGCGACGTCGTTGAGGAGCTCGCCACCGAACTGCACCTGCTCGGCGTCCATCGGAATGGTCTGAAGTCCGAAATGCTGAATCAGCTCGCGCAGCGGATCGGGACCGGTCATCGAGTAGTCGTAGATCTCGGCAACGCCGGCCTCGTACATCGCCGGCGCGGAATCGAATTTACGCGTGACGATCTTGCCGCCGAGCCGGTCGGAGGCCTCGTAGATGGTGATGCGGCAGAGGTCGCCGAGCTTACGCTTCAAGTACCAGGCGCTCATCAGCCCGCCGGGGCCGCCGCCTACGATTGCGAGATCAAGCATATGAGTTCCGTGGTCTCCGGCCCTGCCCCCGTCACGGGACCACCGGTCTAACTTCCCTTAGCAGAAGCGCTTTTGCGCCTGAAGGAAAGATGAACAAAGGTTGATCCTGCACCGCAACAGGCAAACAAAGCAGCAAAAAGGCCGGCTTACGCCGGCCTTTTCATTGTCCTCGGTATTCCTACGGATGAACGATTATTCCGCGGGAGGCAGCGCAGGAAGCTCCGCTTCCGGCGCGGGCGACACGACGGCCGCCTGCTTCTCGCGCTCGTCCAGGATCAGCTTGTCGCGCTTCATCGCGACTTCGCGGATCTTGGCCATGGAGGCGCCGGTGCCCGCCGGGATCAGCCGGCCGACGATGACGTTCTCCTTGAGACCTTCGAGCGGATCGACCTTGCCGTTGACCGCCGCTTCCGTGAGGACGCGGGTGGTCTCCTGGAACGAGGCCGCCGAGAAGAAGGAGCGGGTCTGGAGGCTCGCCTTGGTGATGCCGAGCAGAACCGGCGTTCCCGTAGCGATCTTCTTGCCCTCTTCCTTCGCCTTCTCGTTGAGCACGTCGAACTCGATCTTGTCGACCTGCTCGCCGGAGATCATGTCCGTGTCACCCTGGTCGGTGACTTCCACCTTCTGGAGCATCTGACGGACAATCACCTCGATGTGCTTGTCGTTGATGAGCACGCCCTGGAGCCGGTAGACCTCCTGGATCTCGTTGACCAGATAGGCCGCGAGCTCCTCGATGCCCTTGACCGCCAGGATGTCGTGCGGCGCCGGGTTGCCTTCGACGATGAAGTCGCCCTTTTCGACGACGTCGCCGTCCTGAAGGTGGATGTGCTTGCCCTTCGGGATCAGGTACTCGCGTGCCTCGTCGGTCTTGTCCATCGGCTCGATCGAGATGCGACGCTTGTTCTTGTAGTCGCGTCCGAACCGGATGGTGCCCGAGATTTCGGCGATGATCGCCGCATCCTTCGGACGCCGTGCCTCGAACAGTTCCGCCACCCGCGGCAGACCGCCGGTGATGTCACGCGTCTTGGCGCTTTCGGTCGAGACACGGGCGAGGATGTCGCCCGTATTGACCTTGGCTCCGACGTCGACCGAGAGAATAGCATCGACCGACAGCATGTAGCGGGCATCGCCGCCACGGGCGAGCTTGAGCACCTTGCCGTCCTTGCCCTTGACCACGATAGCCGGACGCAGGTCCGCGCCGCCGCGGGTCGAGCGCCAGTCGATGACCACGCGCTTGGCGATGCCGGTGGCCTCGTCGAGCGTTTCCGAGATCGACTGCCCCTCGACCAGATCCTCGAAGCCGATGGTACCTTCGACTTCGGTGAGCAGCGGACGAGTGTAGGGATCCCACTCGACGATGCGCTGGCCGCGCTTGACGGTGTCGCCCTCGTCGACGTGCAGGCGCGAACCGTACTGGATACGGTGCGTCGCACGCTCGGTGCCGTCGGCATCGACGATCGCGATCACCATGTTGCGGACCATCGCGACCAGGTGACCTTCGCTGTTGCGGGCGATGGCCTTGTTCCTGATCACGATCTTGCCGTCGAAGTTGGATTCGACGAACGACTGCTCGTTGAGCTGCGCCGCACCACCGATGTGGAAGGTGCGCATGGTCAGCTGGGTGCCGGGCTCGCCGATCGACTGCGCCGCGATGACGCCGACGGCTTCACCGTGGTTGACCGGCGAGCCGCGGGCGAGGTCGCGGCCGTAGCACATGCCGCAGATGCCGTTGACGAGCTCGCAGGTCAGTGCCGAGCGGATCTTCACCTCCTGCACGCCACCCTGGTGGATGGCGTCCAGATGGCTCTCTTCCATCAGCGTACCGCGCTTGATGATCACCTTGCCCGAGCTGTCACGCACGTCTTCGCAGGCCGTGCGGCCGAGGATGCGCGAGCCGAGCGAGGCGACCACGGTGCCGGCATCGACGATGGCGCGCATCTTGATGCCGAGCTTGGTGCCGCAGTCGTTCTGCGTGATGATGCAGTCCTGCGCCACGTCGACGAGACGACGGGTCAGGTAGCCCGAGTTCGCGGTCTTCAACGCGGTGTCCGCGAGGCCCTTACGGGCGCCGTGGGTCGAGTTGAAGTACTCGAGCACCGAGAGGCCTTCCTTGAAGTTCGAGATGATCGGCGTCTCGATGATCTCACCCGACGGCTTGGCCATCAGGCCGCGCATGCCGGCGAGCTGGCGCATCTGGGCCGGCGAACCGCGGGCACCGGAGTGAGCCATCATGTAGATCGAGTTGATGTCGGCATCCGCCCCGCTCGCCGTCTTCTTGGTCGAGGAGATCTCCTTCATCATCGCCTTGGCGATTTCTTCCGTGGCCTTCGACCAGGCGTCGACGACCTTGTTGTACTTCTCGCCATGGGTGATCAGACCGTCGTTGTACTGCTGCTCGAAATCCTTCGCCAGCGTACGGGTGGTGTCGACGATCTTCCACTTGGAGTTCGGCACGACCATGTCGTCCTTGCCGAACGAGATGCCGGCCTTGAACGCGTTGTAGAAGCCGAGCGCCATGATGCGGTCGCAGAAGATCACAGTCTCCTTCTGGCCGCAGTGACGGTAGACCTGGTCGATCACGCCCGAGATTTCGCGCTTGGTCATCAGCTTGTTGATGATCTCGTACGAAATCCGCGGGTTCTTCGGCAGCAGGTTGCCGAGCATAACGCGACCCGCGGTGGTCTCGATCCAGCGCGTCGAGACCTTGCCGGTCTCGTCCATGCCCTGCCACCGATACTTGATCTTGGTGTGGAGGTGGATGACCTTCGCGTGCAGCGCGTGCTCGAGCTCGGCCATGTCGCCGAAGATCTTGCCCTCGCCGGGCAGGCCTTCGCGCATGATCGAGACGTAGTAGAGACCGAGCACGATGTCCTGCGACGGCACGATGATCGGCTGGCCGTTCGCCGGATGCAGGATGTTGTTGGTCGACATCATCAGGACGCGCGCTTCCAGCTGCGCCTCGAGCGACAGCGGAACGTGCACGGCCATCTGGTCGCCGTCGAAGTCGGCGTTGAACGCGGCGCAGACCAGCGGATGCAGCTGGATCGCCTTGCCCTCGATCAGCACGGGCTCGAACGCCTGAATGCCGAGACGATGCAGCGTCGGTGCGCGGTTGAGCAGCACCGGATGCTCGCGGATCACCTCGTCCAGGATGTCCCAGACCTCGGGCCGCTCCTTCTCGACCAGCTTCTTCGCCTGCTTCACCGTGGTGGACAGGCCCTTGGCGTCAAGCCGCGAGTAGATGAACGGCTTGAACAGCTCGAGCGCCATCTTCTTCGGCAGGCCGCACTGGTGCAGGCGCAGCTCGGGACCGACCACGATCACCGAACGGCCCGAATAGTCGACGCGCTTGCCGAGCAGGTTCTGACGGAAGCGACCCTGCTTGCCCTTGAGCATGTCGGCGAGCGACTTCAGCGGGCGCTTGTTGGCACCCGTGATGACGCGGCCGCGGCGGCCGTTGTCGAACAGCGCATCGACCGCTTCCTGAAGCATGCGCTTCTCGTTGCGGATGATGATGTCCGGCGCGCGCAGCTCCATCAGCCGCTTCAAGCGGTTGTTGCGGTTGATGACGCGGCGGTAGAGGTCGTTGAGGTCCGAGGTCGCGAAGCGGCCGCCGTCCAGCGGCACCAGCGGACGCAGGTCCGGCGGAATCACCGGAACCACGGTCATGATCATCCATTCCGGCTTGTTGCCGGAGTGGCGGAACGCTTCCACGATCTTCAGGCGCTTGGCGAGCTTCTTGTGCTTGATGTCGGAGTCGGTCTCCTGCATCTCGAGGCGCAAGGTGGCTTCGAGCTTCTCGAGGTCCATGCCCTTGAGCAGCTCGCGGATCGCTTCCGCGCCGATCATGGCGGTGAAGGAATCCTGGCCGTACTCGTCCTGCGCCTTCAGATACTCATCTTCCGACAGCAGCTGACGGTCCTTGAGCGCGGTGAGGCCCGGCTCGAGCACGACGTAATATTCGAAGTAGAGGATCCGCTCGAGATCCTTCAGCGTCATGTCCAGCAGAAGGCCGATGCGCGAGGGCAGCGACTTCAGGAACCAGATGTGGGCGACGGGGGCTGCGAGCTCGATATGGCCCATGCGCTCGCGCCGGACGCGCGACAGCGTGACCTCGACCGAGCACTTCTCGCAGATGATGCCCTTGTACTTCATGCGCTTGTACTTGCCGCACAAGCACTCGTAGTCCTTGATCGGCCCGAAGATGCGGGCGCAGAACAGGCCGTCGCGCTCGGGCTTGAAGGTACGGTAGTTGATGGTCTCCGGCTTCTTGATCTCGCCGTAGGACCAGGACAGAATCTTCTCAGGAGACGCGATCGAAATCCGGATCTGGTCGAAGACCTGAGCCGGAGTCGTCGGGTTGAAGAGATTCATAATTTCTTGGTTCATCGTCTTCTCCTCGCGTGCCGGTCGCCTACGGCCGCAAATTCGAAAATCACTCAATCGGGGCGCCCTGCCCTCAAGGCCTCGGGAGGGGCGCCGATGCCCGGCCGTGAAGGCCGGGCATGAAAGGTCGTATTACTCGGCTGCTTCCGACGTCGGCGCCGGTCCCACCTTGGAGTTGTGCAGGTCGACGTTGAGGCCGAGCGAGCGCATTTCCTTGACCAGCACGTTGAACGATTCCGGAATACCGGCCTCGAACGTGTCGTCGCCGCGGACGATCGCCTCGTACACCTTGGTACGGCCGGCGACGTCGTCCGACTTCACCGTCAGCATCTCCTGGAGCGTGTACGCCGCGCCGTAAGCCTCGAGCGCCCACACTTCCATTTCACCGAAGCGCTGGCCACCGAACTGCGCCTTGCCGCCCAGCGGCTGCTGGGTGACGAGCGAGTACGGACCGATCGAACGCGCGTGGATCTTGTCGTCCACGAGATGGTGCAGCTTGAGCATGTAGATGTAGCCCACCGTCACCTTGCGATCGAAGGCATCGCCGGTACGGCCGTCATAGACGGTCGACTGACCCGAAGCGTCGAGACCGGCAAGCTTCAGCATCTCCTCGATGTCGGCTTCCTTGGCGCCGTCGAACACCGGCGTCGCGATCGGCACGCCGCGGCTCAGATTGTGACCAAGCTCGATCAACTCGTTGTCGTTGAGCGACTTGATCGTCTCGTCCTCGCCGTAGACCTTCTTCAAGGTTTCCTTCAGCGGCTTGATGTCCTGCTTCGACAGATAGGCATCGACCGTCTGGCCGATACGCTTGCCGAGGCCGGCGCAAGCCCAGCCGAGATGGGTCTCGAGGATCTGTCCGACGTTCATGCGCGAGGGCACGCCGAGCGGATTGAGCACGATGTCGGCATGCGTACCGTCTTCGAGGAACGGCATGTCCTCGATCGGCACGATCTTCGACACCACGCCCTTGTTGCCGTGGCGGCCGGCCATCTTGTCGCCAGGCTGGATCTTGCGCTTCACCGCGACGAAGACCTTGACCATCTTCATCACGCCGGGCGGCAATTCGTCACCGCGCTGAAGCTTCTCGACCTTGTCGAGGAAGCGCTGTTCCAGCCCCTTCTTCGACTCGTCGTACTGCTTCCGCATGGCCTCGATCTCGGCCATCAGCTTGTCGTTCGGCGAAGCGAACAGCCACCACTGCGACTTCGGGTACTCCTCGAGCACCGCACGGGTGATCTTGGTGTCCTTCTTGAAGCCCTTCGGGCCCGCAATGCCCTGCCGTCCCTCGAGGAGCTCGGCAAGACGGTTGTAGACGTTGCGGTCCAGGATCGCCTGCTCGTCGTCGCGGTCCTTGGCCAGACGCTCGATCTCTTCCCGCTCGATCGCCAGCGCACGCTCGTCCTTGTCGACGCCGTGACGGTTGAACACGCGCACTTCCACGATCGTGCCCTGCACGCCCGGAGGAACGCGCAGCGAGGTATCGCGAACGTCGGAGGCCTTTTCGCCGAAGATGGCGCGCAGAAGCTTTTCTTCCGGCGTCATCGGGCTTTCGCCCTTCGGCGTGATCTTGCCGACCAGGATGTCGCCGGCGCGCACTTCCGCGCCGATGTAGACGATACCGGCTTCGTCGAGGTTCTTCAGCGCTTCTTCCGAGACGTTCGGAATGTCGCGGGTGATTTCCTCAGGGCCGAGCTTGGTGTCGCGGGCCATCACCTCGAATTCCTCGATGTGGATCGAGGTGAAGACGTCTTCCTTCACGATCCGCTCGGAGAGCAGGATCGAGTCTTCGAAGTTGTAGCCGTTCCACGGCATGAACGCGACCAGCACGTTGCGGCCAAGCGCGAGCTCACCGAGATCGGTCGACGGACCGTCGGCGATGATGTCGCCCTTCTTGACGATGTCGCCGACCTTCACCAGCGGACGCTGGTTGATGCAGGTCGACTGGTTGGAGCGCTGGTACTTCATCAGACGGTAGATATCGACGCCCGACTTGGTCGGATCGAGATCTTCCGTGGCGCGGATGACGACGCGGGTCGCGTCGATCTGGTCGATCACGCCCGAACGGCGCGCCGCGATCGCGGCGCCCGAGTCACGCGCAACCACGCCTTCCATGCCGGTGCCGACGAACGGCGCCTCGGCGCGAACCAGCGGCACCGCCTGGCGCTGCATGTTCGAGCCCATCAGCGCGCGGTTGGCGTCGTCGTTTTCGAGGAACGGGATCAGCGCCGCGGCAACCGAAACGAGCTGCTTCGGCGACACGTCCATGTAGTCGACCTTGTCCGGCGTCACCGGCAAGACTTCGCCGGCGTGACGGCAGACCACGAGATCTTCGGTGAAGCGGCCCTTCGGGTCGAGCGGCACGTTGGCCTGCGCGACCGTGTAGCGGCCCTCTTCCATCGCCGAGAGGTACACGACCTCGTCGGTGACGCGACCGTCCTTGACCTTGCGGTACGGCGTCTCGACGAAGCCGTACTTGTTCACGCGCGCGAAGGTCGCGAGCGAGTTGATCAGGCCGATGTTCGGACCTTCCGGCGTCTCGATCGGGCAGATGCGGCCGTAATGCGTCGGATGCACGTCGCGCACCTCGAAGCCGGCGCGCTCGCGGGTCAGACCGCCCGGTCCAAGCGCCGACAGGCGGCGCTTGTGGGTGATCTCCGACAGCGGGTTGGTCTGGTCCATGAACTGCGAGAGCTGCGAGGAACCGAAGAACTCGCGCACGGCGGCAGCCGCCGGCTTCGCGTTGATCAGGTCCTGCGGCATGACCGTGTCGATGTCGACCGAGGACATGCGCTCCTTGATCGCGCGCTCCATGCGCAGCAGGCCGATGCGGTACTGGTTCTCCATGAGCTCGCCGACCGAGCGCACACGGCGGTTGCCGAGATGGTCGATGTCGTCGATCTCGCCCTTGCCGTCGCGCAAATCCACCAGCGTCTTGATGACGGAGAGGATGTCTTCCTTGCGCAGCGTACGCTGGGTGTCGGGCGCATCGAGGTCGAGGCGCATGTTCATCTTGACGCGGCCGACCGCGGACAGGTCGTAGCGCTCGGCGTCGAAGAACAGCGACTGGAACATCGCCTGCGCCGAATCCAGCGTCGGCGGCTCGCCCGGACGCATCACGCGGTAGATGTCGAACAGCGCGTCCTCGCGCGTCATGTTCTTGTCGGCCGAGAGCGTGTTGCGGATATAGGCGCCGACATTGACGTGGTCGATGTCGAGCAGCGGCAGTTCCTTGTAGCCCTGCTCGTTGAGGGCCTTCATCGACTTGTCGGTGATCTCTTCACCGGCTTCTGCGTGGATCTCGCCGGTCTTCGGGTTGACGAGGTCCTCGGCGAGATAGTTGCCGACGAGCTCCTCATCGGACAGCCGCAGCGCCTTCAGGCCCTTCTCCTGCATCTGACGCGCACCGCGCACGGTGAGCTTCTTGCCGGCCTCGAGCACGACCTTGCCGGTGTCGGCGTCGATCAGGTCGTTGATGGTCGAGTAGCCGCGGAAACGGTTGGCGTCGAACGGAACGCGCCAGCCTTCCTTGGTCCGCTTGTAGAGAATCTTCTTGTAGAACGTGGACAGGATCGCCTCGCCGTCGAGGCCGAGCGCGAACATCAGCGACGTCACCGGAATCTTGCGGCGACGGTCGATACGCGCATAGACGATGTCCTTGGCGTCGAACTCGATGTCGAGCCAGGAGCCGCGATACGGGATGACGCGGGCGGCGAACAGCAGCTTGCCCGAGGAATGGGTCTTGCCCTTGTCGTGGTCGAAGAACACGCCGGGCGACCGGTGCATCTGCGAGACGATGACGCGCTCGGTGCCGTTGACGATGAAGGTGCCGTTCATCGTCATGAGCGGAATGTCGCCCATGTAGACGTCCTGCTCCTTGATGTCCTTCACCGACTTCGCGCCGGTTTCCTCGTCGATATCGAACACGATGAGGCGCAGCGTCACCTTGAGGGGGGCCGCGAAGGTCATGCCGCGCTGGCGGCACTCGTCGACGTCATATTTCGGCTGCTCGAACTCGTAGCGGACGAATTCCAGCATCGAGGTGCCCGAGAAGTCGGAGATCGGGAACACCGAGCGGAACACCGCCTGCAGGCCCTCGTCGAGACGCCCGCCCGCGGGTTCGTCGACCATCAGGAACTGGTCATAGGACGCCTTCTGAACCTCGATGAGGTTCGGCATCTCGGCAACTTCCTTGATGTGTCCGAAAAACTTGCGAACGCGTTTGCGACCGGTGAATGTCTGCTGCGCCATCGTGGCCTCTCATTTCGTCGCCCGCTCTGGGCGCGCCGTCCGGAACGCAGCTGCCGCCGCTCCCCGGGTTGAATTTTTCGAACCCGCTTTGGGGACCAAAAATCCAGTTTCAGGCCGTCATGTCCTGAATCTGCTCTTCAGACCTTCAAAACGCAAAACGACGCGCGGGGCGCATAGGCACGCCCGCCCGTCACAACGATTGTCTTCACGGACTGCAAAAGCCCGAAATAGCCTGCTCTCCCAACGGCTTACAGGGAAATCCGGCATCCCTGCCCACCGCGCTTTCGTGCTGCCGAACCGATATGGGGCGACAATAGTGAAGATTCGAGGGGTTAACCCTCAAATCCTCACACTTTTTCGTGTTCGACCTGCGTCGGGACGTTCCGTCGCACGCCTTTTGCATATTGCCCACCCCTTTGAGAGGGTGGACCGAGACCCCGGTCTCGCTGATGCTCGCCCCGGGATCTCGCGCCAGTAAGCGTTGCTTACTTGAGCTCGACCTTCGCGCCAGCCTTCTCGAGCTGGACCTTGATCTTCTCGGCTTCGTCCTTGTTCACGCCTTCCTTGACAGGCTTCGGCGCGCCCTCGACGAGGTCCTTTGCTTCCTTCAGGCCCAGGCCGGTGATGGCGCGGACTTCCTTGATGACCTCGATCTTTTTGTCGCCGGCGGCGGCAAGAACGACCGTGAACTCGGTCTTCTCTTCAGCCGGAGCAGCGGCAGCGCCACCACCAGCCGGGCCGGCCACGGCGACAGCCGCGGCAGCCGAAACGCCCCACTTCTCTTCGAGGAGCTTCGCGAGTTCGGCAGCTTCGAGCACGGTGAGGCTCGAGAGGTCGTCAACGATCTTCTGCAAGTCAGCCATTGTTCAGTTTCCTTGAGTGTAAGTCTGGTTCGGGTTTGAGTTTTGCGAAGGGCGTCAGGCCGCTTCGCCCTTTGAGGCATGAGCCTGGATGACGCGCGCGAGCTTGCCCGCGGGCGCATTGGCGAGCTGAGCGATCTTGGTCGCCGGGGCCACAAGCAGGCCGACGATCTTGGCGCGCAGTTCATCAAGCGACGGCAGCGAGGCAAGCGCCTTCACGCCGTCGACATTCAGGACGGTCTTCCCCATCGAGCCGCCAATGATGACGAACTTTTCGTTCGCCTTGGCGAATTCGATGGCGACCTTCGGCGCCGCTACCGGATCGTTCGAAGTGGCGATCACGGTCGGTCCCTTCAGCATGGGGCCGATGGCAACGACGTCGGTGCCTTCAAGAGCAATTTTGGCGAGACGGTTCTTCGAGACCTTCACCGAGGCGCCAGCTTGCTTCATCTGCATACGCAGCTTCTGCATCTGGGCAACGGTCAGGCCGGAATATTGAGCAACGACCGCGACGCTCGTGGTCTTGAAGACCCCATTGAGCTGTTCGACCGCTTCCTTTTTTGCCGCTCGTTCCACAGCAAGCTCTTTCCGGTTGGCGGTCATCGCGAGAAGCGGGACCGCCGGGTTGCACCCATCGTCCCACCCAAAACCTGAACCTCGGGGCCAAAACCCCTTGGACACGCGCCGGGCGAGACGACAATTCAAAGCCTGCCCTCCGGGAGCCCTTAAGGCCCACGGCGTGTCGAGGTCCGAACCAGACCCGTTTCGCAAGCCAGCCGTTAAAGCTAGGCGCGAAGTGAAATCCGGTCTTCACCCGTCTATGCAGGCCATACGATTAAGCCGTTGAGAAATCGAAATTTCCCGCGGGCGCCTGCAGTCTTGGACAGGACAAGGTCAGCCGGTGAACCGTCCGACCCCTGCCCGCACTCCACCAACCGACGGGCTTTCCTTCCTTTTCGGGCAAATCCTCACGGACGTCCTGAAAAGGAATGATCTCCTGCCTTGTCGGGTTTTCGGAATGCGTGCACGAACGCGCCAGCCGAGGCCGGCACGTCCGGAAGCGGTTCTTTAACCGCTCGGAGCCCGCTTGCCAAGAGCAAAATTCGCACCAGTTCCAATCCGTCGCCGGCCGGGCTTGAGGCGGCCCGACAAGGGCCGATTCAGCCCGATTTGACCCCATATGGCAGCGGCTCGCCCGCGAAGAAGGCCGTCAGGTTCGCCAGCACGCAGTTCTGCATGGCGACGTGCGATTCGAGGGTGTGGCCGCCGATATGCGGGGCGAACACGACATTGGGGAGCGCCGTCAGCGCGTCGGGGGCGCGCGGCTCCTTCTCGAAGACGTCGAGGCCGGCGCCGGCGATGGTCCTGTCGGAGAGCGCAGCGACCAGGGCCTTCTCGTCGATCACCGAGCCGCGGGAGATGTTGACGACATAGCCGTGCTCCCCGAGTCGCCCGAGCATATCGGCGTTGACGACGTGCTGGGTCTCGGCCCCTGCCCGGACCGCGATCATCAGCACGCTGCACCAGTCGGCCAGCGCCTCCAGCGTCGGGAAATATTGATAGGGCAGATCGTATTTGCTGCGGCTGAAATAGCCGACCTCGCTCTCGAAGGCGGCGCAGCGCGCCGCGATCTTGCGACCGATCTCGCCCATGCCGTAGACGCCGATACGGCGGCCGGGCATGCCGGCCTGCGGGCGCATCATCGGCGACTGCTTTGACGCCGCCCAATCGCCGCTCCGGACATATTGGTCGGCGACCAGGATCCGCCGCGTCGTCGCCAGCATCAGGGTCATCGCGATGTCGGCGACGGAGGCCGCATTGGCACCGGGGCTGTGCCCGACCGCGATGTTGCGGGCGGCGGCCGCCTTCAGGTCGACGCCGTCATAGCCGGTGCCGTAGCAGACGATGGCGCCGAGCTTTGGGAACAGGTCCATCGCCTCTGCCCCGAGCGGCGAGCCACCAGCGGTGAGCATCGCGCGGATACCGCCAAGCTCATCGGCCGAAAACACCTCGCGCGCCGGCTTGCCGCCGGTGTCGAGCAGTTCGAACCGCTCGGCGAAGCGCGCCATCATCGTCTTCGGGAAGCGCGAGTAGATCAGGACCTTGTCAGCCATTTTTTCTTGTTTCCCGGTTCTTGCTTCCGATGAACGCCACAAACGACGAGGGGCGGAATCGGTTGCCCAATTCCGCCCCTCGCCTCATGCAATTTCCAAACCTCAGCCGAGAATCGTGCCCGGCTCGACCTTCACGCCGGGGCCCATCGTCGAGGACACCGCAACGCGCTGGATGTAGGTGCCCTTGGAGCCAGCCGGCTTCGCCTTCGAGACAGCATCGGCCAGGGCCTTGATGTTCTCGACCAGCTTCTCCTCGGAGAACGAGGCCTTGCCGACGCCGGCCTGCAAGATGCCGGCCTTCTCGACGCGGAACTCGACCGAGCCGCCCTTGGCACCCTTCACCGCACCGGTGACGTCCATGGTCACGGTGCCGATCTTCGGGTTCGGCATCAGGCCGCGCGGGCCGAGCACCTTACCGAGACGGCCGACCAGCGGCATCATGTCGGGGGTGGCGATGCAGCGGTCGAAATCGATCGAGCCGTTCTGCACCTTCTCGACCAGGTCCTCGGCGCCGACGACGTCGGCACCCGCAGCCTTGGCCTCATCGGCCTTGGCGCCGCGGGCGAACACGCCGACGCGGAGCGTACGGCCGGTGCCGTTCGGCAGGGTCACGACGCCGCGGACCATCTGGTCGGCGTGACGCGGATCGACGCCGAGATTGATCGCGACCTCGATGGTCTCGTCGAACTTCGCCTTGGCGCGTTCCTTGACCATCTTGATGGCGTCCGCGAGCGGGTAAAGCTTTTCGCGGTCAACACCTTCGCGGGCTTTGTTCAAACGCTTTCCGATTGCCATGACCGCTTACCCCGCCACTTCCAGACCCATCGAACGGGCAGAGCCCTCGACCATCTTCATGGCCGACTCGATGGAATCGCAATTGAGATCCTTCATCTTCTTCTCGGCGATCTCGCGCACCTGCGCCTTGGTCACCTTGCCGGCCTTGTCGCGGCCCGGCGCCTTCGAGCCGGACTGGATCTTGGCGGCCTGCTTGAGGAAGAAGGACATCGGGGGCGTCTTCATCTCGAACGTGAACGAACGATCGGCGTAGATCGTGATCACGACGGGAATCGGGGTGTTCTTTTCTTCCTTCTGGGTCTGCGCGTTGAACGCCTTGCAGAACTCCATGATGTTGAGACCGCGCTGACCAAGCGCGGGACCGATCGGGGGCGAAGGATTCGCCGCACCGGCCGGGACCTGAAGCTTCAGGTATCCGGTCACTTTCTTTGCCATGTATCACTCCTGTTGTGCCGGCCAGGCCGGCGGTTTCAGGTTCGTGGTCTGGGTCGGATGCGGCTGGCAACCGCCCTCTCCCTCCCACGGCCTCTTGCTAGCGTGAGACCGAAGCCTCACGCCTCAATCGATCAGACCTTCTCGACCTGACCGAATTCCAGTTCGACCGGCGTGGCGCGGCCGAAGATCGACACTGCGACCTTCACGCGCGAGCGCGCCTCGTCGATTTCCTCGACCACACCCGAGAACGAGGCGAACGGGCCATCGGCCACGCGCACGTTCTCGCCAATCTCGAACGACACCGACGCCTTCGGCCGTTCCACGCCCTCCTGCACCTGGTGCAGGATGCGCATAGCCTCGGCTTCCGAGATCGGCATCGGCTTGTTCTCGGCGCCGAGGAAGCCCGTGACCTTCGGGGTGTTCTTGATCAGATGAAACGCCTCGTCGGTCAGCTTCATCTTCACCAGCACGTAGCCCGGGAAGAACTTGCGCTCGGCGTCGATCTTGCGGCCGCGGCGCACTTCCGTGACCTTCTCGGTCGGAACCAGCACCAGCTCGAACAACTCCTCGAGCCCGCGCTGCTTGGCCTGCTCGCGGATCGATTCGGCGACCTTCTTCTCGAAGTTCGAGTAGGCGTGGACGATGTACCAGCGCTTGTCGGACGATTGGGTTGCAGCGGCTGTTGCCATCAGTGAATGCCCAAAAGGAAGGTGATGAGGTAACGGATGATCTGGTCGGCGGCGAAGAAGAAGATTGAGGCCACGGCGACCATCACGAACACCATGATAGTGGTGATCGTGGTCTCACGACGGGTCGGCCAGGTGACCTTCGCGGTCTCCGAGCGCACTTCCTGCAAGAACTTGAACGGGCTGACTGCCATCGTTTGATGTCCAACGTCCGTCGACAGACGCGAATGAATTTCAGGGATCCGAACAGCCGCCGTTGGCCCAGCCCTCTGTCTCGAAGGATGAGCCGGGAAACCGGGCTCGATTGTTCGGGGATTTCAAAGCCGCGCCGGAAATCCGCTTTTAACGGGCCGGCTGCGAGTGCGGGGTAGATACTGCGGATGAGGCCAAAGGTCAAGATGTGGGCTGGCCGGGACACGCGCGGCCGAGGCCAGCGGACCCGATCCGGATCAAGGGCTTACCCGGTCCGCATGATCCACGGTCCGAGCTTGTCAGCCCGCCGCCGTCCTGCCTGTCGATCCTGATTGTCTGGGATTAGCTGGCAGGAGTGGCAGGGCTCGAACCTGCGACCCCCGGTTTTGGAGACCGGTGCTCTACCAATTGAGCTACACTCCTACGGACCCTCGCGTCGCCACGCGGATCAGGGGCGCTTTCAAGCACAGGGGACGGCTGGTTTGCAAGGGTGAAGCGCGCTGGCTTCGCTTGTTTGTGCCGCGCCTTCTGGGCCAGAGTTCATTCCCGATAATAATGTGCCCCCGGGAGTGAACATGACTGCCACAGCCGCCGCCCAAGCCGCCACCGCGCCGAAAACCCCGCCTTTGCCCGAGGCCAGGCCGGAAACGCTGGGCCTGTCGCGCCCTCGCCTCCAGGCGATGTCGGACGCCTTCAAGCGCGAGATCGACAAGGGAACCATTCCCGGGGTGACCGTGCTGGTCGCCCGGCGCGGCCAGGTCGGCTGGTTCGAGGCGCTTGGCAAGCAGAGCCCGGCGGGAGCCGCGCCGATGGCGCTTGATTCGATCTTCCGGATCTTCTCGATGACCAAGCCGATCGTCTCGGTCGGCATCATGGCGCTGGTCGAGGATGGCCATTTGCTGCTCGCCGATCCCGTCGCCAAGTTCATTCCGGAGTTCGCGGACCAGAAGGTCGGCGTGGTCAGCGGCGGCAAGCTGGAACTGGTTCCGCCCCGGCGGCCGATGACGGTGCAGGACCTGCTCCGCCACACCTCTGGTCTCACCTATGAGCACCAGGGCGACGGCCCCGTGCACAAGCTCTACCAGGAGTCCCGCGTTCGCAGCCGCAAGATCACCAATGCCGAGCATGCCGCGCTGGCGGCAAGCTTCCCGCTGGTCTGCCATCCCGGCGACGAGTTCAACTATAGCCGCTCCACCGACATCCTCGGCCGCATCATCGAGGTCGTCAGCGGCAAATCGCTCGGCGCGTTCCTCACCGAGCGCATCCTCGCGCCGTTGCAGATGACTGAAACCGCCTTCTCCACCAGCGAAGCCAATGCCGGCCGGCTCGCTCAGCCGTTCGAAGCCGATCCCTGGACCGGCGACAAGGTCGCGTTGTTCAACATGCTCGAGCAGCCGGTGATGGAGTCCGGCGGCGGCGGTCTGGTCTCGACCACGATGGACTATGCCCGCTTCGCGCTGATGCTGCGCAACGACGGCACGCTCGACGGCAACAGGATCATCGGCCGCAAGACGCTGGAGCTGATGGCATCCGATCATCTCGGGCCGCACGTCGTGACCAACGGCACACTGCTGTCGCCGGGCCACGGCTTCGGCCTCGGCTTCGCCGTGCGCCGCGAGGCCGGCATCGCGCCGTTCCCCGGCAGCGTCGGCCAGTATTTCTGGAGCGGCATTGCGGGGACGTTCTTCTGGATCGACCCGAAGGAGGATCTGTTCGTCGTGTTTATGTCGCAGGGACCGGGGCAGCGCGACCACACGCGGACGCTGGTGCGGGATCTGGTTTACGCGGCGGTGGATTGAGGAGACGCCAGTTAGACGCGGCGTTGCATCTGCACAATCGCTGTCATGCCCCGGCTTGACCGGGGCATCCAGTACGCCGCGGCGGATGTTGTGAGAGCGAGCACTCTATTGCCGGTCTCTGGAATACTGGATCGCCCGCCTTCGCGGGCGATGACACCGATGTTGGGGTGGGCTGCTTGCCCCCTCCCACTTCGACCACCTCAACTGATCGTCGCGCCGCCGTCGATTACCATGGTCTGGCCGGTCATGAAGTCGCCGGCCTTCGATCCCAGGAACACGGCGGCGCCGGCGATCTCGTCGGGGATGCCGATGCGCAGCAGCGGCGAGCGCGAGGTCGAGGCCTTCAAATTCTCCGGATTGTCCCACAGTGCCTTGGCAAAATCGGTCTTGATCAGGCCGGGGGCGATGCAGTTCACGCGGATGTTGTGCTTGCCGTACTCGCAGGCGAGGTTGCGCGCGAGCTGCATGTCGGCGGCCTTGGAAATCGCGTAGGCGCCGAGAATGGTCGAGCCTTTGAGGCCGCCGATCGAGGAGACGATGATGATCGAGCCGTCCTTGCGCTCGATCATCTGCGGCACCACCATCGAGATCAGCCAGTTGTTGGCGACGATGTTGTTGTCGAGAATCTTCCTGAACTGATCGTCGGAGATGCCGGCGAGCGGACCGTAATACGGGTTCGACGCGGCGTTGCAGACCAGCACGTCGATCTTGCCGAAGGCGCGGTTGCTCTCGTCGATGAGGTTTTGCAGATTTTCCTTCGACGAGATGTTGGCGGCGATCGCAACCGCCGTGCCGTTGCCGAACTTGTCGTTGATGCCCTTCGCAACCTGATCGCAGACGTCGGCCTTGCGCGAGGAGATCACGACTTTGGCGCCGTGCTCGGCCATGCGCTCGGCGATCGCAAGCCCGATGCCGCGCGTCGAGCCGGTGATGACGGCGACTTTTCCCTTCATGTCGAACAAGGTCATGTTTCTCTCCCAGAGTACGTTTTGATTGGCTTGAAGCCTACGCCGCGTCCGCGCGCGCGGACAATGGCGTCAGGCGAGCTTCTTGACTTCCGGCCCCGCCGGCTGATGCATCTCGGCGTGCGCGTCATCAGCGATCCACGGCTGCTGGTTGACCATCGGCAAGCGCCAGACCGAGCGCTCGGAGCTCGAGAAATAATCGAGCCGAGTGATCGATACATTGTCGATGTCGAACGACAGTGCCCGCTCCACCTGGCCGTCGAGCGCGAGGCCGATCGCCGCCTTGATGGTGCCGCCATGCGCAACCGCGATGACGTCCTGCCCGGCCGCCTCGTTGTTGATCCGCTCGACGGTGCGGCGCGTGCGGTTGTAGAGATCCATGAAGCTTTCGCCGCCGGGCGCGGGCTCGTTGATGTCGGCGAACCAGCTCGAGCCGACGGGGCGGCTCGCGATGAACTGGGCGCGGTTCATGCCTTGCCAGCGGCCGAGATTCTGTTCGGCCAGGTCTGCTTCCCATTTCATCGACGCAGGCTTCGGGTAACCGGCCGCCCAGATCGCTTCCGCGGTCTGGTGGGTGCGCATCAGATTGCTCGAATACCAGACCGCCTTGCGTGGCAGCACCCTGGCAACAGCATTGAAGACGTAGGTGTCGCTGGTGTCGCAGGCGAGATCGCTCTGCCCGTAAATGTTGCCGCCGTCATTGCGCACCGGCGCATGACGGACCCACCACCATCGCGTCGTGACCACATTCGGCTTTTCTGCGGCTGCCATCGAAACCCTTCCATCCCGTTTGATGTCGCTGTACGTCAGGTGTGAACGTGTCTCAAGACACTTTACCGTTTGAAATCTTGTTTGAAATTCCGTCGCGCGGCAAGCGTCGCGCAGCATACCAAAGGGAGAAACGCATGGGCCGTTTGCAAGGCAAATCCGTCATCATCACCGGCGCCGGCAGCGGCATCGGCCGCGCCGCCGCACTCCTCTTCACCAGAGAAGGCGCCAAGCTGATCGCGGTCGATCGCACCGAGGCGGTGAAGGAGACTGTCGACGAGGTGAAGAAGGCCGGCGGCGTCGCGGAAGCCATGGTGGCGGACGCGGGCTCCGAAAAGGACGTCATGGCCGTCATCGACAAGGCGGTGAAGACGCACGGCCGGCTCGACGTGATCTGGGCCAATGCCGGCGTCTCCGGCGGGCTCGTGCCGCTCGGCGAGCAGACCGTGGAACAGTGGCAGGAGGTGCTGCGCGTCAACCTGATCGGCCCGTTCCTCGCGGTGAAGCATGCGATGCCGCACATGGTGAAGCAGCAGTCCGGCGCGATCGTGCTCACGGCGTCCGTCGCGGGCCTCAAGGCCGGCGCTAGCGGGCATCCCTATGCGGCGAGCAAGGCCGGCGTGATCAGCCTGGTGCAGACCACGGCGTATTCGCTCACCGGCACCGGCGTGCGCATCAACGCGGTGTGCCCGGGCCTGATCGAGACCGGCATGACCAAACCGATCTTCGACCGCGCCAAGGAGCGCGGCACCCAGGACAAGATCGGCCAGCTCAATCCGTTGAAGCGCCCCGGCCAGCCGCACGAGCTCGCGGCGATGGGGCTGTTCCTGGCCAGCGACGAGGCGTCGTATGTGAATGGCCAGGCGTTCCCGGTGGACGGTGGTTTGACTGCGTCGATGCCGTATACGGGCAAGCCGGTTTAGCACGCGCTTTCTCGTGTCCCGGACGCGCTGCAACGCCTCTTAGCGTTGCTGCGCAGAGCCGGGACCCAGCGGACCGCGCGCCTCGATGATGCATGGGCCCCGGCTCTGCAGCGCATCACTTCGTGCTGCGCTGCGTCCGGGGCACGAGAGTGCGCTTTGGTACGCAGCTGTTTCATCGTCATTGCGAGCGCAGCGAAGCAATCCAGAATCCCTCCGCGGAGGCAGTCTGGATTGCTTCGTCGCAAGAGCTCCTCGCAATGACGGAGTGTGGGGTGACACGGCCGCTTCATTATTCGCACCTTCATCGCAGACACACCATCGCATCCTCGCGGCTTGTTTCACCCGAGCTTTGCCTCGATGCCTCACCCCCAATTGAAAGAGGGCGCAGGGAAGACCGGGAGCCGATTGGCTCCCATGGACCGCCATGCCATGAGTAGTCTGCGCTACAATGCACAGCGGGTAACAGGGCAACCGGAGCATCCCGGCCTTCCCTGCGCAATGGTTGGAACGGCTTATGTCGTGCTCTCCCCGGGGA